>NZ_JBIJFP010000005.1:0-96540 GCF_057744235.1 Fluviibacter sp.
TAGTTCGCCAGTAAAGATGTGAGTAATGCTTCAGGTACGTCGTGTTTCTTGCTGCTCATGGTGCCTCCGGTCAATACGGCAGTTTCCTGCCAAATGACCGTTTACACAAAATTCAGGACACCCTCGGACTGAAGAGGTTTTGTATTGATACAAAACCTTAGGTTTTAGTCAACTATTCGGTTTTCCCTCATGAAGCAGGCACTCTCATCGTCCGTAAGACAGTTGGCACCCCGAGGCCTATCCTGCCATACAAATATATAGCCATTGGTTTTTATTAACTTACGTACCTTAACAAAATCATATCGGCTTTGACGGGTGAGACTTGCTCTATATGATTAGTCGGTTCTTGCAAATTGTCAGAAAGTCTACTATATTTTCTTACATGAGTACGACGATTAAAACTGCCAAAGCAATCCGTCAGCGCATTGAGGCGATGCCGGTCGGGGAGCCATTTACCCCGACTGCATTCCTGGAGTGCGGGACGCGCGCATCTGTCGATCAGACTCTTGCGCGTCTCGTTAAGGCAGGGGTGATTGAACGTGTGACACGCGGTGTCTTTGTTCTGCCGGAAATCAGCCGTTTCGTCGGTAAGGTTAGTCCATCGCCTCTTAAAGTGGCTGAGACAATTGCGAAGACTACAGGTGCTGTAATCCAGGTTCACGGCGCCGAGGCCGCACGTCGACTCGAGCTCACCACGCAGATGCCAACTCAGCCAGTTTTTGTAACATCCGGTCCGTCTAAGCGGATTCGTGTCGGCAAGATGGAGATAAGTTTGCAACATGTCTGCCAACGTAAGCTTGCGTTGGCTGGTCGACCGGCTGGGCTCGCTCTTGCTGCGATGTGGTACCTTGGTAAAAAAGAAGTGACACCGGCTCTCGTTGAAAAAATTCGTCACAAACTGGGCCCCAATGAATTTGCGGCGCTGAAGGGAGCTACATCGTCCATGCCCGCGTGGATGAGCAATGCCATCTTCCGAAACGAGCGATTGGCTGTTCATGGCTGAACGCTTCCTAAACCTTGGAATCAAAGAGCAGGCCCAAATCTATCAGGGGTTGGCCCCGCAACTTGGACGATCACCCGGCGTGCTTGAAAAGGATGTGTGGGTCTGTTGGGTGTTGCAAACCTTATTCACCATGCCTGACCGTCTACCAATGGCTTTCAAAGGTGGCACTTCGCTTTCTAAGGTGTACAACGCCATTGCCAGATTTTCTGAGGACGTTGATATTACCCTCGACTATCGAGGGCTGGATAGCAGTTTTGATCCGTTTGCCGAAGGCGTATCAAAAACACGACTGAAAAAGTTTAGTGACGACCTTAAAGCCTTCGTGCGCGAATATGTCCATGATGTTGTGGTGCCTCACTTTCAGAGTTTGCTATCAGCCGAGTTTGATACAGATGCGTTCGAACTTGAAGTCAGCGAAGATGGTGAAAAACTGCGCCTGCATTATCCGAGCGCTTTGGAAGCGCCATCGGACTATATGGGCAACAGTGTGCTGATTGAGTTTGGTGGTCGAAACATCACGGAACCAAATATTGAACATCAGGTAATGCCTGATATTGCTCAGATGGAGGCTGACCTTGAGCTTCCGTGTGCCATTGTAAGTGTGTTGTCTCCGGCGCGTACATTTTGGGAGAAGGCCACATTGATGCACGTCGAGTGTCAGCGCAATGAGTTCCGTGCCTCTGCTTTACGTTTGTCTCGCCACTGGTACGATCTTGCGATGCTGGCTGATCTTGAGTATGGTCAGGCCGCTATAGCGGATCGCGCTCTGCTGGCGGATGTCATCAAACACAAGAAAGTATTCTATAACGCAAGTTATGCCAACTACGATGCGTGTTTAGTAGGACAACTCAGACTCATTCCAGATGAAGACGTTTTGGTCGCCTTACACGATGATTTCCGGCAGATGATAGTTGCAGGTATGTTTATCGGTGATCCGCCCGTATTTGAACAAATCATTAACCGCTTGCGTTCACTGGAAAGCGTCATCAATCAGTGAAGCACAATTTAGGCAAAATATTGGTGGGTAGGGTGATGGGTTTTAGTGGATCAATTTTCGTAACCCGCCTCTGTAAAGGATTACAGAGCATTTATTGCAGACGCCCTGTCCGCTAGATACCTAAGCCCCGCAAATTCCGTGGGGTTTTTTGTTTTGTGCGATGGTATCTTCAGACTTATGACATTTCGCAAAGACTACCTTATTGCTGCCGTGCTGGCTGTATTCATGCACGGGGTCTTTGTATGGCTTTTCAGTAGCCATCCCATACTTCACGAGCCTCAGGAGAGGATTTTTGCAGTTGAGTTAGTGAAGCCACCACCTGTGCTGGAACCTGTTCAGCCCGCACCAGTGCAGAACTCTGAAACCCCTAATGTCGCAGAATCAGAGATGGCGGTCGCTACCGAATTGATCACGCCACCCCGTGAACCTGCTTCGATGTCAGCCCCAGCGGCACCAAGCGCCGAAGAATGGGCATTGGCGAGCACGTACACCTTAAAGAACAGTAAACGCTATCGCTATAACTGGGGTCAGCAGGTACGCAGTATGATGGGCACGGCCGTCGAAGGCCCGGATCAGGGTGTGGTGCGCTTCCGGGTTGAGATTGCGCCGGATGGCAAGTTAGCCAAGCTTGAAACGTTGTGGAGCACATCGGAGGTTGCAGAAAAACTGGCCAGAAAGGCCATCGAGTCAATGCCGCCATTGCCCTCCACGCCAACGGGGCAGCCCTTGATCTTTGAAAGAACCATCTCGTTTCAGCCCTTTGCTGCGGACGGACCGCCCGTCTACCGGGATGATTGTCTGCCGGATCCGCCGGTATTCCGTAATCGCTTTGCCTGGGACGGTAAGTCCGCCAAAGTCCAGGCCGACCCACCGATCATCGAGAAGCCCGATCCTAAAACCCTCGCCGAATGCATGAAGCAATTGCCACCGGATACGATTGAAGCTGAAAGTGCCCAGAACACGCGGGAGTTTGATCAATGGCGTTCCAGCAACAAGGGTGGGTGACGGTCCATGCAAGTTTCTGTATTCTGGTTCGGAATATGTGATGGAGATTAATCCCTTGAGCCAGCTCACTGCCAGAACCCGCTATATCCTCGCTGCTGTGGTGTTGTCGATCCTGATGGCGGGCCCCTTTGTGGCAGTGTCGATCTTTGCCTGGACGGAGGGTACCGTAGAACACCGGGCGATTTTTGTCCATTATTTCCAGCAGCTGATGCCTCTGGGGGCGCTGCTAACGTTGGGTGCTTTGCTCGCAGGTTTTGTGCTTTTGAACCGGCTCTTTCAGGCCTATGTGACTGGCATGGCTGCGATGGCAGAGCGTTTAACGGTGATGCTGACAAGTAACCGGGATTTGCGCCTAGACGTTCAGGGGCCGCCCGAGTTGCAGGCCGTGATTGGCGCGATGAATCGCCTGGCGGATCAGCGAGATCATCGCATTGACGAGGTCGAAGCTCGAATCGCCGAACAGCGTTCAATGTACGAGGCATTATGTGAACGCTCGGCGGGGTCTTCGGTACTGGATCATGCCTTGCGGCATCTGTCCTATACCGCGTTTGACACTGAAACTACGGGCTTGCAGCCGAGTCATGGTGACGAGATCATCCAGATTGGCGCATTGCACGTAACGGATGGGCACCTAGAGGCCGATCATGCGTTTGAGATGCTGATTGATCCGCTACGGCCGATTAGCCCGGAGAGTGAAAAGATTCACGGCATTAGCGATGCGGCGGTACGGGGCAAACCGACGATGACCCAGGTGTTGCCTGAGTTCTATGATTTCTGTGAGGGCCGGGTATTGCTGGGCCACAACGTGGCTTTTGATATGCGCTTCCTGCAGTTGAAGGAGCAAAGCACCCGGGTGGTGTTCCGTCAGCCGGTGCTGGATACGCTGTTGCTATCGGCAGTGGCCTATCCGAATCAGCCGCATCATAGTCTGGAGTCGAGTATGGCGCTATTGGGCGTAACGATTGAACATCGCCACAGCGCTTATTCAGATGCGGTGGCCACGGCACAGGTATTTCTGAAGCTGGTGCCCTTGCTGGAAGAGCAGGGCGTTATCACGCTACGTCAGGCGATTGAGGCTTCGGCAAAGACACCGTATGCCCGGTTGTCTTATTAGTTTCAGTTTATAAGCGAAAAAAAGCCCACCGCGAAGGGTGGGCTTTTGCGAGGGACGATGCTTATTAAGCGCGTGCGGCCTTCAATGCAGCGTTGAGCGTAGCGCTCGGACGCATAACAGCTTTACACTTCTCGGAGTCGGCTTTGTAGTAACCGCCGATATCCACAGCCTTGCCTTGCACGGTCTTCATTTCGGCCACGATCTGGGCTTCATTGTCGGTCAGTGTTTTGGCGAGGGCCTTAAACTGGGCAGCCAGCTCTTTGTCTTCCGTCTGGTTGGCCAGTTCCTGGGCCCAGTACATGGCCAGGTAGAACTGGCTACCACGGTTGTCGAGCTCACCGGTCTTGGGCGATGGCGACTTGTTGTTGTCCAGCAGCTTACCGGTGGCAGCGTCCAGCGTTTTGGCCAGCAGCTTGGCACGTTCGTTACCGGTCTTAATGCCGAGATCTTCCAGAGACACGGCCAATGCCAGGAATTCTCCCAGCGAATCCCAGCGTAGGTGGTTTTCTTCGGTCAGCTGTTGTACATGCTTCGGTGCTGAGCCGCCGGCACCGGTTTCGTACATGCCACCGCCCGCCATGAGCGGTACGATCGACAGCATCTTGGCCGAGGTGCCCAGTTCCATAATCGGGAAGAGGTCGGTCAGGTAGTCACGCAGAATGTTGCCGGTGACCGAGATGGTGTCGAGACCGCGGATTACGCGTTCCAGGGTGAAGCGCATGGCGCGAACCTGCGACATGATCTGGATATCGAGGCCGGTGAGGTCGTGATCGATCAGGTTCTTTTTAACTTTCTTGATCAGTTCGGCTTCATGCGGACGGTACGGGTCGAGCCAGAAGATGGCAGGGGTATTCGAGTTGCGAGCGCGGGTAACGGCCAGCTTGACCCAGTCACGGATTGGTTCGTCCTTGACCTGGCACATACGCCAGATGTCGCCCTTTTCAACGTTCTGCGTCAGCAGCACTTCGCCAGTGTCGATGTCGACGATGTTGGCGATGCCATCTTCGGTGATTTCAAAGGTCTTGTCGTGTGAACCGTATTCTTCAGCCTTCTGAGCCATCAGGCCCACGTTCGGTACGGTGCCCATGGTCTTCGGATCGAAGTTGCCGTTGGTCTTACAGAAGTTGATCATTTCCTGATAGATACGGGCAAAGGTCGATTCCGGCATAACGCACTTGGCATCGTACTGCTTACCATCGGCACCCCACATTTTGCCGCCTGCGCGAATCATGGCCGGCATTGATGCATCAACGATGATGTCGTTAGGTGAGTGGAAGTTGGTGATGCCCTTGGCCGAGTCGACCATGGCCAGTTTAGGACGGTGCTCCTGGCAGGCGTGCAGATCGCGCACGATCTCATCACGCTTTGATTCTGGCAGGGTTTTGATCTTTTCATACAGATCCACCATGCCGTTATTCACGTTGATGCCCAGTTCTTCAAACAACTTGCCGTGCTTCTCGAAAGCTTCTTTGTAGAAAATCTTGACGCAGTGACCAAACACGATGGGGTGCGAAACCTTCATCATGGTGGCCTTTACGTGCAGTGAGAAGAGGATGCCGGACTTGCGGCAATCTTCGAGTTCCTTCTCGTAAAAGTCGCACAGTGCCTTCTTGCTCATGAACATCGAATCGATGATTTCGCCGGCCTGCAGTGCAACCTTCTCTTTCAGTACGATGGCTTTACCACCCTTGGCAATCAGTTCCATACGCACGTTGCGGGCTTTGTCGAGCGTCATCGACTTTTCGCCATGGTAGAAGTCACCGCCATGCATATGTGATACGTGTGTTTGCGACCACTGGTTCCAGGTGCCCATCGAGTGCGGGTGCTTGCGAGCGAAGTTTTTCACGGCTTGCGGCGCACGGCGATCCGAGTTGCCTTCGCGTAGTACCGGGTTGACGGCCGAACCCAGGCACTTGCCGAAGCGCTTGGCGATACTCTTTTCTTCTTCGGTCTTGGGGTCTTCAGGGTAGTTTGGAATGGCATAACCCTTGGCTTGCAGTTCTTTGACGCAGGCTTTGAGCTGAGCCACCGAGGCACTGATGTTTGGCAGCTTGATGATGTTGGTGTCTGGTTGCAGTGTCAGCTTGCCGAGTTCGGCCAGCGTGTCAGGTAATTTTTGATCCTCTTTGAGGAATTCAGCAAACTCTGCGAGAACACGGGCAGAAACCGAGATGTCGCTCTTCACGATTTCGATACCGGCCGGTTCCGTAAAGGTACGGATGATTGGCAGGAAGGCACAGGTTGCGAGTAGTGGTGCTTCGTCTGTGAGCGTGTAGATAATCTTCGACTTCTTGTCAGCCATGGTGTCCCCTTGAATTCAAGTAGTTATGGTGGGCTCGTTGTGCGAGCTTTTTTGATTGCCTTTTGGTTATGCCGGCGAACTTATGAGTATCCGCACCGAAGCCGTGCTCGTCAATGCTTCAACTTCTTAATCGTCCTATTTCGGCAAGTTTTCAGGTTTTTTTTAGTCGCCACAGGGCGGTGATTTCAGCAGAACGTGCTTGGTGCAGTGCGTCAGTGTTGTTGCGCGTCTTCGGGTGATGGGGCCGAACCTCCAGCCGGTCGACAACCTGTAGGCCGCCGGCGGTGATCCAGTCAAGCAGTTCTGCCCGCCGACGTAAACCCAGATGCTCGGCGATATCCGACAGGATCAGCCAGGCTTCGCCCTGCGGGCTCAGGTGTTGTCCAGCACCAGCAAGAAAGGCTTTGAGCATCTGGGAATCCGGGTCATAGACGGCCGTTTCCACGGGCGATGTCGGGTGGGCGGGTACCCAGGGCGGATTGCAGACAATTAGATCGGCTGCCGAGCGGCCGGTGGGGAACAGGTCAGCCGCCAACAGAGTGACCTGACCGGCGTACCCGAGCTGTTGCACATTATTCCAGGCACAGGCGAGTGCCCGTTGCGAGAGGTCGGTACCAATCACCTGCGGAATACCGCGTTTGGCCAGCAAGCAGGTCAGCACTCCCGAACCGGTACCGATATCCCAAGCTTCTTTGCAGGGCTGCGGTAATGGGGCCTTTCCCACCAGATCCACATATTCGCCACGAACCGGCGAGAACACCCCGAAATGCGGGTGAATTCGGGCATCCAGCGCAGGCACCCAGGCACCTTTTTTACGCCATTCGTAAGCGCTGACGATGGCCAGGAGTCCGCGCAGTGATATGACGGCATCGCCGGCATCCGGGTTGACCGGGCCGAGGGCGGCGATGCAGGCCTCGTGGACGTCCTGGCCGCGACGCAGTAGCAAGTGGTAGTTTGCGCTGAGTGGTACGAGCAGGCGTGCTAGCAGCGTGGCGCGACGTCCTTGAGAAGCCCGGTGCCGTTCAAAGGCGTCGAGAGCCGTATTGGCAGGGGCGGGCGCATTGCGGCCCGGCCGATCCACGCGACGCGCCAGTGCCTGAAGCAGGTGGCGTGCATTCGGATAATCACCTTGCCAGAGCAGGGCCGTACCCGACTGAATGAGTTTGAATGCGGCATCGGCCGAAAGGGTGTCGTTGGCGACGACAACCCGGTCAGGCGGGGGTAGACCGGCTTCGGAAATCCAGCGGGCATGGTGGGGCTGTGCTGGCTGGCCGGGCAGAGCGGTGCCCTGCCAGTGGATGGTCGGTGGCGTGATAAACGACATGCCGCATTGTAGCGGCATCGGGCATGGGCCAGCGGAATCATGCAGCGGCAATTTGTGATATTTGGCAGACGCGGCAGTTACGCGTAGCCTTCTGCCTTTCGGATAGGAACCATGGCACTCAAAGCAACCGTTTTCAAGGCCGATCTGCAGGCGGCAGATCTGGATCGCAATCACTTCGGCGACTACGCCCTGACGATTGCTCAGCACCCGTCGGAGACGATGGAGCGGGTGATGATGCGTTTACTGGGCTTTGCACTTTATGCGTCTGAAGACCTGCGTTTCGGACGTGGTTTATCAAACGAAGAAGACGCGGCATTGTGGGAGATTGATCCCGGTGGCGTGATGCGCCGCTGGATCGATGTGGGCCTGCCGGATGAAGCCCGCATCAAAAAGGCCTGTAGCCGCGCGGATCAGGTAGTTGTGTTGACCTATGGGGCTCGTCAGGCCGATTTGTGGTGGCAGCAGAATGCGCCCGTATTGTTGCGCTATGAGAATCTGACGGTGCTGCATGTCTCGCCGGAGGATAGCGCCCAGTTGGTGGCCGTGGCCAGCCGGACCATGAAGCTATCCTGGACGATTCAGGAAGGCATGCTCTATCTGGCAGAGGGGGCTGTGACGCCACGTGTGCTGATGGCACCGCCGGCGTCAGTGTTCTAGATCGACCTGGTCTGCCCTGATGAAGCCCTGGTTCCTTTATCTGCTGGAATGCACGAACGGCAGTTATTACGCGGGCATTACCACCGACGTGGCGGCAAGGTTGAGCGCACATCAGCAGGGTAAAGGCGCTCGCTACACGCGGGCGAATCCACCGCTGCGTGTTGTGGCGCAGGCCGAGTATCCGGATCGGGCCAGCGCTTCACGGGCCGAGTGGGCTCTGAAGCAGTTACCACGGGATCAGAAGCCAGATTTCTTCAAGCAGGCTGAATAAAGCGGGCTGGGCTGATGCCTTGGGGGTTATTCCCATGGGGTCTATTCCATATCCGCCGCATCATTGGCCTGTTCCACCATCGGCGCCGGTAGCGATTTACTGGGTTTGACACCCAGCTTTTTCAGCATTTCGGCCTGGCGGATCAGGTTACCGCGCCCGGTCGACAGTTTGTTGATGGCACCGTCGTAATCCTTTTGCGCCTGGCTCAGGCGGTTGCCCAGCGATTCCATGTCTTCCACAAAACCGGCCAGTTTGTCATAGAGCTCGGCGCCACGCTTGGCAATATCCTGGGCGTTGCGGTTCTGGGCTTCCTGGCGCCAGAGGTTGGCCACTGTGCGCACAACGAAAAGCAGAGTGGAGGGGCTGACGAGCAGCACGTTCTTGTTCCAGGCATCCATGAACAGCTCGCGATCATGTGTCACGGCGAGCATGAAGGCCGGCTCAATCGGGATGAACATGAGAACGAAGTCCAGCGACTTCAGGCCATAGAGATCCTGGTAGTTTTTGTCCGAGAGGCCTTTGATGTGCGCGCGTACAGCATCCAGGTGGCGCTTGAGGGCGGCATCCCGGTGTTTTTCGTCTTCAGCGTTGGCGTAGTCTTCATACGCGATCAGTGTGGCTTTGGCATCAATGACCAGATGCCGGTCTTCCGGCAGGTGCACCACGACATCGGGTTGCAGTCGGCGGCCATCAGCCAGGGTGTGGCTTTCCTGCACATCGTATTCTTCGCCTTTGCGCAGCCCAGAGCTTTCCAGTACACGCTCCAGCACCAGTTCACCCCAGTTACCCTGGGCTTTGTTAGAGCCTTTCAGCGCTTTAGTCAGGTTGTTGGCTTCCTGGCTGACGGTGCGGTTGAGCTCCATCAGCTGGCGTACCTGTTCAGCCAGTGCACTGCGGTCTTTGCCTTCCTGAACGTAAACCTGTTCTACTTTGCCCTGGAACTCCTGCAGTTTGGTTTTCAGCGGGTCCAGCAATTGGCCCAGGCTCTGTTGGTTCTGCTCGCTGAAGCGTTTCGACTTCTCTTCCAGAATGTCGTTGGCCAGCGTTTTGAACTGTAGCGTCAGTTCATCGCGCGCACCTTGCAACAGTGCCAGCTTTTCCGTGCTCTGGTTACGTTCCTGTGTCAGCTGCGTGGTGAGCGCCGCGACCTGGGCATTGAGGGCGTTGACTTGCTGCTCGGATTCGATGAGTCGGCCTTCTAATTGAGGCAGTCGCTCGGCTTTGGCCTCTGCGGTGGCCGTGCGGGCGCGTCCGAGCAGGAGGCCGATGGCATTACCGGCTAGGGCGGCAAGCAGTGCAACAGCAATCAGGGTGAGTGTGTCCATGGGGGCATCCAATCGATGAGCGGTCAGGCGGCCTGGCAGGCCTCGATATCTTCGGCCAGGGTCAGCCAACGTGCTTCGAGGGCATCCAGTTCCTGCTGGATGCGGTGCAGTTTATTGCCGGTCTCGGTAATGCTTGCTGCATCGGTCGTTTCGGCGAGTGCAGCTTCCTGATCGGCGCGGTTTTGCTGAAGACGGGCGATCTGCTGATCCAGTTTTTCCAAGTCACGTTGCAGACCTTTTAAACGGTTCGTGTTCGGCTTGGCTTTGGTGGCTGGTACGGTTGTGTCTGTCTTGGCTGGTGTTTTGGCTGGTGAGGCAGCTTCGCGCTGACGTTTGGCTTCTTCCAGCAGATATTGCTGGTAATCATCGAGATCCCCGTCAAAGTCACTGACGCCACCGCGGGCCACCAGCCAGAAGGTGTCGCAGACGGAACGTAAGAGCGCACGATCATGGCTGACCAGCATGACGGTACCTTCAAACTCGTTGAGCGCCATACCGAGGGCTTCTCGTGTTGCCAGATCGAGGTGGTTGGTAGGCTCATCGAGCAGTAACAGATTCGGACGTTGCCAGACAATCATGGCCAGTACCAGGCGGGCTTTCTCACCACCGCTCATGGTGCCTACCGCCTGCATGACCTGGTCACCACTAAAGTTGAAGGTGCCTAGATAGGTGCGCAATGACTGTTGGCGCGTGTCACGACCGGTTGCCCCATTGGCCAGGGCTTCTTTGGCCAGGCGAATCATGTGTTCCAGTGGGGTGCTGTTGGCGGAAAGCACATCCAGCTCCTGCTGCGCGAAATAGCCGATGGTCAGACCACGGCCTTCAGTGACTGTGCCATCCTGAACGGTCAAATCCTTGGCGATCGTTTTGACCAGGGTAGATTTACCCTGACCATTGGCGCCCAGAATGCCGATACGCTGACCCGCCAGGACTGAGCGGTTAACGTGCTGGACGATGATGCTGGGCGGGGTTTCCGGTGCGGCATCCGCCGGGGGCGGGTAACCGAAGCTGGCATCTTCCATGGCCAGCATGGGGTTGGGCAGGGCACCCGGTTCGTCAAACGTGAAGCTGAATTCCGCATCGGCCAGCACCGGGGCGATTTTTTCCATACGTTCCAGGGCCTTGACCCGGCTCTGCGCCTGTTTGGCTTTGCTGGCTTTTGCTTTGAAGCGGTTGATGAAAGACTGCAGATGCGCAATTTTTTCCTGCTGTTTGGCAAAGGACGCTTGCTGAATGGCCAGCTGTTCCGCACGCAGGTCTTCGAAGGCACTATAGTTCCCACCATAGCGCACGAGTTTGCCATGGTCGATATGGATGGTGACGTTGGTCACGGCATCAAGAAACTCGCGATCATGGCTAATGACGATGAGCGTCCCGGTATAGCGTTTGAGCCAGGCTTCGAGCCAGACCAGCGCATCCAGGTCAAGGTGGTTGGTGGGTTCATCAAGCAGCAGCAGGTCCGACGGGCACATGAGTGCCCGGGCCAGTTGCAGACGCATACGCCAGCCACCCGAGAAACTGTTGACCGGGTGATTGAGCTCGCCGGTTTTGAAGCCGAGACCGAGAATCAGTGCCTGGGCGCGGGCCTGGGCATCGTGCGCACCCACATCGTTGAGTAAGGCATAGGCGTGGCCCATGCGTTCGCCATCATTACTGGCCTCGGCTGCGGCAACTTCGGTTTCGGCGGCCATGAGGCGCGTGTCGCCTTCGATGACGAAGCGCGTGGCGCTGTCTTCGGTTTCCGGCATGTCCTGAGCCACCTGGGCCATTTGCCACTGGGTCGGGATGCTGAAATCACCGCGGTCTTCGTGCAGGGTGCCATTGAGGAGTGCAAATAGCGTGGATTTGCCGGCACCATTACGGCCGACCAGGCCCACCCGCTCGCCGGGGTTGATGGTGCAGCTGGCGTCGTCAATCAGGACGCGCGCGCCACGGCGCAGTGTCAGGTTTTTCAGGGTAATCATGCGATCCGTCGGGGTGCGCGTTTAGCGGCAGAGAAAGGTGGCGCGACACTGCAGGGGGCAGCTCAGGCATTCGGCACTGCAGGATTTTTCGCCACGTAATTCCGCATGAAGGCCGCGTTTGCGGCAGTACAGCTCGGCATCTTCCTTGACGTCTTCAACGCCGTGGCGGCCACTGGGGAAAGCAAAGGTGATGCTGTCCGGCGTCTGGTTCAATACTCTAGGGCCGGCACAGGCAGTAAGAAGCAGCGTCAGCGCGAGGAGGGTACAACGCAACATGTGAACCTTGTCTGATCAATCGTAGAATAGCGTAAGCTTAATGCATATCGCCGGATACTGAACGATCCGGTTCTCAAGAGGAAAGCATGATGAAAAAAATTTCGGTGTTGATTGCCGGTGCGTTACTGTCCGGCGTTGCGTTCGCTGGTTCGCTAGAGACGAATCTGTCGGGCCTGTTTCTCAAGGGTAACCATGCCGAACTGCGTATGACGGGTTTGAGTAGCAGCGGAGTTAACTTCAAGCTGTCGGCCGGAAATATTGTGCCCGGTGATGGTTGTGCCAATGGCCCGGCGGGTTGTGTCAGTTTGTGGGGTTGGGCGACACGGACAGATCAGCCGGACGAATTTCTCTATGCCAATCAAAACGGCCAGTGCGTGTTCTACATCCGCAATGAGCCGCAGGCGCTGGTGATTCATGGGCTTAAGGGTACCTGTGGCACCAATGACGAGAACCGTGCCGCGTTGAAGGCCGTTGATGGCGTTTATAGTCCGCGTCCTTAAAAAGGCTGCTGCCGGGTCGGCGGCGTTGTTGCGAGGCTAAGACCTTCAGCGGCCCGTGTGCTCCAGCCGGGTCAGATAAAGCCCGATAGCGAACACGAGGCTGACACAGAGCATTAGGCCGATGACCATGCCCGGCCACTGGTAGTTCGTCCAGAGGGGGCCGGAGGTACTGCCCAGGAAGCTGCTGCCCAGATAATAGCTCGATAGATAAAGGGCCGATACCAGACCGCGCCGTGCGCCCGCACGAAAGCCCACCCAGCCGCTGGCGATGGCATGAGTGGCAAAATATCCAAAGGTAAACATGGCCAGCCCCAAAACGATAATGCCGAGACTGGTATCCAGGGTGGCCAGGACGCCCACGGCCATGGCGCTGATCATGCCGAGCATGATTTTGCCGCGGCCGTAGCGGTCTGCCAGGTGGCCGGCCCAGGCCGAGGACGCGCTGCCGATGGCGTAAAGCAGAAACACGGTACCAATGGCGGCCGGGCCAAGATCATAAGGTGCCGCGCTGAGGCGGAAACCCAAGTAGTTGTAGATACTGACAAATGCGCCCATGATCAGGAACGCAGTTGCAAATAGCCAGGGCAGACCGGGGTCGGCATAGATCTGTCGGATATCGCCCCACAAGACTTGCGGCGCAAGAGACCGGCTCTGAAAATGCCGCGCTGGCGGTAACAAACGCCAGAACAGTATGGTACAAAAAATGCCCGTGACTGCCAGTGCCGCTAGCCCTAATTGCCAACTACTGTATTGCGTCACCAGTGCCGAGAGAAAACGCCCGAACATACCGCCCAGGGCATTGCCGGCGATGTACATGCCCATGACGCGCCCACGGGCAGCCGGTGCGATTTCTTCTCCCAGATAGGCCATGGCCGCAGCCGGCAGGGCGGCAATGCAAGCACCGACCCCGGCGCGGGTCATGACCAGCCACTCAAAATCGGGTGCCAGTGCGGAGGCCCAGGCAAACAGGGTGGCGCCAAGCAGCGCCGCTCTCATCAGCGGTGCCCGACCGTAACGGTCTGACAGCATGCTCAGCGGAATCAGAAGGAAGGCGAGCGCCAGGGTGCCGGCCGAGACCGTCAGACTGGCCAGAGTCGGCGAGATGGCAAAGGCTTCGGTGAACTGCGGCAGAATGGGTTGTGTGCCATACAGCAGCGTAAAGCAGGCAAAGCCGCCGATGACCAGGGCCCAGGTGGCCCGGCGGAATTCGGCGGTGCCCGCCTGGAGTTCGGTGGGGGCTGTCATGATGTGCTATCTGCCGGCCAGTCGAAGTTGCGTGGCCAGGGGTGTGCTTTACCCTGCAGCCAGGCCAGGCTTTGCGGCCATAGGCTGTTGGCAAATCGGTCGTGAAAGAACCCGAAGTGTCCCAGTTTCGGAAGCTGGTGATGACGGGCGTTAATTCGGGCGAATTCCCGATGACTTTTCCGGAAATAAGCCAGCAACCGGCGGGTAGCTGCAGGGGTGGCAAACGGATCACGGGTATCTGCGATAGCCAAAATATCTGCCTGGATGTTTGCCATACGTGCTTCAAGAATTTGATCGTGAGCCGCTGGTTGGGCGTGGGGTAGTGACCGATAGCGCCGGTGAAAGGCCGGGTGAAAGCGTGTTGCCCATTCCATGGCCACACCGGCCGGCAGGTCTTCCAGCCACCCCAGACGTTTGCCCGGAAAGTAACCGAAGAGCTTGGTGAGTATCGGCATCACCAGATGCCAGTTCATCCACATGAATAGACGCACTGATAGTCGATAGTCCTGCCAGTAAGCATACTGACAGCCAACAAAGAGCGCCCGCTGAACATGGGCGGCACTCGGGGCTAGCCCGAGGGCAAAGCCACCGATACTGTGACAGACCGAGCTCATCGGGAGATCCGGGGCCTGCGCGTGGAGAAATTGCAGGGCAGCTTCGCAGTCGAGTGTGCCCCAATCATGTTTGGTCGCGCGGAAGCCGCGCAATGATTTCGGACGTGACAGGCCAATGCCGCGGTAGTCATAAGTCAGTACCAGAAAACCGGCACGGGCCAGATAGGCCGCATAGCGGCTGTAGTAGCGGGCAACCACCCCAGTGGCGGCATTGATCAGTAGTGCCGTGTGCGGTTGCTCCGGGTCCGCGTGCCACAGATGTCCTTGCAGCACTGTGCCGTCCACCGCCGTGATGGTGCATGGGCTACTGTGAACGATACAGTCTGTTGGTTGATGCGCAGAAGACATGGTGACAGGATAACATTCGCCTATGAGCCCGATCCAATCTGCCGCTTCAAGCCGCGCCAGCCGTGCCAGTGGCGTTTACCCGCTACTGTTTGTGTTTCTGTGGAGCACCGGATTTATCGGTGCCAAATATGGCTTGCCTTATGCTGAACCGCTGACCTTTCTCCTGCTGCGTTATGTAGCCGTGATTCTGCTGATGAGCACGGTTGCCTGGGCAACCGGTGCCCGCTGGCCGGGCAGTTTGCGTCTTTGGGGGCATCTGGCGGTGGCCGGATGCCTGATCCAGGCCGTATATCTGGGTGGCGTGTTCATGGCGATTGGTCAAGGGCTGCCGGCGGGCGTGGTGAGCCTACTCGTGGGTTTGCAGCCTTTGCTGACGGCTCTGCTGGCCACGTTGTTTCTGGGTGACGCCGTCCGTGGACGTCAATGGTTCGGGTTGGTGCTTGGCATTCTGGGAACGACGATGGTGCTGGCGGGCCGGATTGAGGGTGAGTTTTCACTGGCGGGCACCGTGCCCGCCTTATTGGCCTTGTTGGGCATCACCCTGGGCACGCTCTATCAGAAGCGGTTCTGTCCGCATTTTGATTGGCGCACCGGTGCGGTTGTTCAGTTTATGGCCGCAGCACTGGTGACCTTGCCGGTGGCGTGGCTGCTTGAGGATTTTCACATTCGTTTTTCGGGGGAGTTTTTCTTTGCCTTGGGATGGCTGGTGCTGGTATTGTCTTTGGGCGCCATCAGCCTGCTGAATTATCTGATCCGGCAGGGCAGTGCGGTTAATGTCGCCAGTCTGTTTTATCTGGTACCGCCAGTGACTGCCCTGATTGCCTGGGGGTTGTTTGATGAAACCCTGTCGCTGATGAGTCTGATGGGCTTGCTGGTCGCGGTTGCGGGCGTTGCCCTGGTGCGCCGTACATAGTGGGTTTACTGAGTGCGGCAAAGTCCGTTGACGTTTTAGAATGAACTGACTATTTTTATCTGCATTTGTCGAAGGTGCAAATCCCATGATTGATCGAAATGTGTTCGGCGAACCCATTGTGCCGTGTTCTTTTGAGCCGCTGACCGGTTTTATGCGCGATGGCTGCTGCCGTTCGGAAGGTTCTGATGTCGGCTCACATCTGGTCTGTGCCGTAATGACCAAGGCGTTTCTGGCGTTTAGCCAGCAACGGGGCAATGATTTGACGACACCAAGGCCGCAATGGCAGTTTCCCGGCCTGGTGGCCGGAGATCAGTGGTGTCTGTGCCTGAGTCGCTGGATTGAAGCCCATGAAGCCGGTTGTGCGCCGCTGATCGTTCTGGAAAGCACGAATCAGTATGTGCTCGATTACGTGCCACTCGAGATCTTGCAGCGATATGATCATCGACCGAACGGGATTGGTGGTTGAGAGGCAGAGAGGTCGGTATATGCTTAATGCATGTTAAAGCGTTAGACTGTCGCACCTAAATTTTTTCCGGAGGCAAATATGTCTGCTTTCAACCCTGAAACTTTCCTGGCCGCTCAAAGAACGACCGTTGATACGCTACTGTCGGTTGCCAACACGGCGTTGGCGTCGGCCGAACGCGTTGCCGCACTCAATCTGCATGCGGCTCGCGAAGCCATTGAGGATATAGCCCTGAGTGGCAAAGCAGCCTTGTCCGTATCGAATCCACAGGAAGCGATGAGCCTGCCGGTCAAGCTGGCCCAACCGCAGGTTGAAAAGGGTATGGCTTACACGCGCAGTGTGTACGAAATTACCTCGGCTGCTCGTGAAGACGCGACGAATATTGTTGAAGCACGATTTGATCACTTCAAGGCGGATATGGCTCGCTTGGCGGAGCAACTGACGCAGACTTCACCCGCAGGGTCGGAAGTGGCGGTGGCCGCCATTCATTCCGCCGTGGATTCTGCCACCCAGGCGTTTGCCCAGTTCAACGCGTCGATGAATCAACTACGCGAACTGACGGAGCTTAATGTGACTGCTATGGGAAATGCGACGGTGAAAGCCAGCCGCTAAAAGCCTGAACCGATTAGACAGACCATGAAAAACAAAAACGCTCCAAGGAGCGTTTTTGTTTTGGTGTCAGTCATCTAGGCTGTTAATCGGTCAGGCCGGCGAAGAGCGCGGTGCTCAGGTAACGTTCACCAAAGGACGGAATGATCACGGCAATCAGTTTGCCCTCATTTTCGGGACGGCGCGCCACCTCAAGCGCTGCCCAAAGTGCAGCACCCGACGAAATGCCGACCAGCAGACCTTCTTCCTGAGCAGCGCGACGCGCTATGGCAAAAGCGTCTTCGTTCTTAACACGAATCACCTCATCCACCACGCCGGTATTCAGCACGGCGGGTACGAAGCCGGCACCAATACCTTGTATCGGGTGCGGTCCCTTTTCACCGCCTGAGAGCACGGGGGAGGCATCCGGTTCCACGGCAATCGCTTTGAAGTCCGGTTTGCGGGCTTTCAGCGCTTCGGCGATGCCGGTAATGGTGCCGCCCGTGCCGACGCCGGCCACGAGGATATCAATTTCGCCATCCGTATCGCGCCAAAGTTCTTCGGCAGTGGTGTTGCGGTGGATCTCCGGATTCGCCGGATTGTTGAACTGTTGCGGCATGAAGTAATTGGGGTTGGCGGCCACCAGTGCTTCCGCTTTTTTGATGGCACCGCCCATACCTTCGGGGCCCGGGGTCAGAATCAGTTCTGCACCATAGCCACGTAACAGCGCGCGGCGTTCCTTGGACATGGTTTCCGGCATGGTCAGAACGAGCTTGTAACCTCGGGCGGCACAAACGAAGGCCAGTGCAATGCCGGTGTTGCCGCTGGTCGGCTCGACAATCACCGTATTCGGTTTGATCAGGCCAGCCTGTTCCGCCGCGTTGATCATGGCGACTCCGATGCGATCCTTAACGCTATGGGATGGATTGAAATATTCCAGTTTCGCAACAATCTGGGCCTGCGTGCCGGCACCTAGTCGGTTAATACGCACCAGCGGCGTGTTGCCAACCAGGTCGGTGATGTCATTGGCGATACGCATGGGAACCTCGGGAATCAATGGTTGAGTGAATGCATCGGATTATCCGCAAACTTTCGTGATCAGCCTAGATCTATTGTGCATATGCTTATGAATTGCCGTAAATCAGCAGAAATGGGCTGCGGCGGCCGGTATAATTGAAAAGTTAATTTTTGATGTCGGAGCCTGGTCCATGTGCGGCATAGTCGTTGCAGTTGCTCGTAAAAACATCGTATCGGTATTACTCGAAGGTCTGCGTAAACTCGAATACCGGGGTTATGACTCCGCGGGCGTTGCTGTGCTCAATGGGGACGGTCTGGTGCGTGTCCGTTCCGCTGGCCGCGTGGCGGACCTGGCCGCCGAGACCGATAAACAGCATCTGTCTGGTGAAACCGGTATTGCCCATACCCGCTGGGCCACCCACGGCGCGCCGTGTGAGCGTAATGCGCATCCACATATCTCCAATGGCCTGGCCGTCGTCCATAACGGCATCATCGAGAACCATGAAGCACTGCGGTGCGAACTTAAAGCCGCCGGTTATGAATTCACCTCGGATACCGACACCGAAGTCATCGCTCACCTCGTACACCAGAACCTCGCCGGTGCACCTGACCTCGTCTCGGCTGTCCGCACTGCCTGCACCCGCCTGATTGGCGCTTACGCCATCGGCGTCATCCAACAGGACAACCCGCATTTTGCCATCGTCGCCCGTGAAGGCTCCCCGCTGGTGTTGGGGTTGGCGGACGATGCCAACTATGCCGCCTCGGATACCGCAGCCCTCCTGCAGGTGACCCACCGCATGGTCTACCTTGAGAACGGCGATGTTGCCGTCCTCACCCCGGATAGCGTCACCATTACCCGTCAGGACGGCACACCCGTCATCCGGGAAGAAACCGAATCCCAATTGTCTGCTGATGCCGTCGAACTGGGCACCTATGCCCATTACATGCAGAAAGAAATCTTCGAGCAGCCCGGCGCCATCATCAACACCCTCGACATGCTGGGCAGTGCCCAGACCGTCCAGGCCGGTTGGTTCGGTGCTCAAGCCGAAAGCATCTTCAAAGGCATCGACCGCATCCTTGTCCTGGCCTGCGGTACCAGCTATCACGCTGGTTTGACGGCTCGTTACTGGCTGGAAAGCATTGCCAAGCTGCCCGTCTCGGTCGAAGTCGCGAGTGAATACCGCTACCGCGACAGCGTCCCGGATCCCAAGACCCTGGTCATTGCCATCTCCCAATCGGGAGAGACGGCGGATACCTTGGCGGCGCTGAAGCACGCCCAGGATCTGGGTATGCCCCATGCGCTGGCCATCTGTAATGTGCCGGAATCGGCCATCATCCGTGCTTGCCCCCTCAGATTCCTGACCCACGCCGGACCTGAAATCGGTGTGGCCTCCACCAAAGCCTTCACCACGCAGCTGGCCGCGCTTTATGTGCTCACCCTGGTGCTGGCTAAAGTCAGAGGCAGCATCAGTCCAGACCACCTGGCGAACTTGGTCTCTGACCTGCGCCATCTGCCGTCGGCGATTAGGTCAGTGCTTGAACTCGAACCCCAGATCAAAGACTGGGCCAAGCAATTTGCCGACAAACAACATGCCTTGTTCCTCGGCCGCGGGGTGCATTACCCCATCGCCCTGGAGGGGGCCTTGAAGCTCAAAGAGATCACCTACATCCACGCCGAGGCCTATGCCGCCGGCGAACTCAAGCATGGTCCGCTGGCACTGGTCGACAAAGACATGCCAGTGATCTCGGTTGCCCCGAACAACCAGCTCCTGGAAAAGCTGAAGAGCAACCTGCAGGAAGTGAAAGCCCGCGGTGGGGAACTCTTCGTGCTGGCCGACGCCAACACGGGTTTCCAATCCGAAGAGGGCGTTCACGTCATTACCTTACCGGATCATGCCGGTAGCCTGTCGCCCATCGTCCACACCGTACCGTTACAACTGTTGTCGTATCACACGGCATTGGCCAAGGGCACGGATGTGGATAAGCCGCGGAATCTGGCGAAGAGTGTGACGGTTGAGTAAATGTTTTATGTATTTGCCTGCAACCTTTCGAGAAACTGATCCTGATGTCTTGGCAGAGCTCATTCGGCAATATCCTTTGGGGTTGCTGGTGACGCCTGGTGCATCGGGATTGTCCGCATCACCGTTGCCATTTCTGTATCGGGAGCACGCTGGCAAGCGAATGATTGTTGCACATATGGCAAAAGCCAATTTGCATTGGCATGAGCTCGCGGACCTCGATGAGTGCCTTGTTGTTTTTCAAGGTGCAGAGAGCTATGTCACGCCTGATTGGTATCCATCAAAACAGATCTCTCACAGAGTGGTGCCAACATGGAACTATGAAATGGTTCAGGTGAGGGGTATTCCCACAGTCATTGAATCGATCGATTGGCTTAGAAACCAGGTAGGTGACGTTACTGATTCGATGGAAGAAAAACGGAAGAGTCCCTGGAAGGTAAATGATGCACCAGCGGACTTTATTGAATCCCAGTTAAAGGCCATTGTGGGGCTGGAAATCCAGATTACCGAAATAATGGGTAAATGGAAAATGAGCCAGAACAGAACGCCAGAAGATGCTCGGGGCGTTGTAAACGGAATGTCTGACCCGAACGATCCACATTTCAATTCTGAGGTTGCCGAGATTGTCACGTCCAGAACAGCCGACAAGTAAGGCTCAAGTTCCTGAATTTATCTTTAGGGATAATAAGGATATTCCTTGGGTTTCGTCTAAATTCGCCGATGGTGTTGAAGTAAAGAATCTAGGCAAAGCTAATGGACGAGCGTTACAACTCGTCCGCTTTCAAGCTGGAGCATCATATCCAGCACACGTTCATTCTGATTGTGAATTCATATATGTCTTGGCAGGCGAAGTGTTTCAGAATGGACAACGCTTAGCAGAGGGGTGCTCAACGGTTGCTTCAGCAGGGACGGTGGATGAAACCTTTGTAAGCCCTGCTGGGTGCGTGTTTTTGCTGTTTTATGGGGTGGATAGCTAAACCACGGTAGTTCGCAAATAACAGAACGGTCGCGTAACAAAAAGTAATCATGCTTCATGAAGGATGATAATCCCGATTTACGAATGCAAATGTGTGAATAAAGTCGCGGAGTACTTTGAACGCCTTAGTTCATGGTAATAAGACTAGGAGCGACCTGAAAGGAAGCACCGGTTTTAGTACTTAGGGTTTCAAGTGTTTCATCCGAGGCGATCTCAATGAGTACAAGCTGATTATTGCGAATATCAAACACGGCACATTCAGTAATGACACGATGAACTTTAGAAATCGCTGTGAGCGGCAGCGTACACTGATCGAGAATTTTGGGGCTGCCATCTTTTGCGCAGTGTTCCATGACAACGATGACTCGACGAGCGCCGGTGACAAGATCCATGGCGCCACCCATACCTGGAACCATTTTTCCTGGTACTTTCCAGTTTGCTAGGTTGCCATGCTGATCAACTTGTAGGCCGCCAAGAATTGATACATCGACATGCCCGCCCCGAATAAGGGCAAAAGACATGGCACTATCAAAGAAGGCTGCGCCAGCTGTAATGCCACAAGGTATACCACCGGCGTTGACTAAGTCAGGAATGGGTGCTCCATGAAGCGGTCCTAGTCCAAGGAAACCATTTTCGGACTGAAGGGTTATTTCAATTCCTTGTGGCAGATAATGAGGAATGTGCGTTGGCAAACCAATTCCTAGGTTGACGATATCGCCGTCTCTCAGTTCCAACGCCGCTCTTGCAGCAATCCGATCTTTTGGAGTCATTGGTTTTCTCCTTCTGAAGCGATATAAGCATCGACCAACGCACCGGGCGTCATAATTGAGTCGGGCTCCAAGTAGCCATCTAGCAGCAGTTCTTTGATTTCTGCTACGACAAAGTCTGCTGCTAGTGCAATAATGGGATTGAAGTTTCTCGCGGCACGTTGATAGCTCAGATTGCCTAAACGATCACCTCGCTGGGCGAGGATAATGGAAATATCGGCACGAAGTGGTCGCTCAACCAGATACTCCACGCCATCGATGGCCATTTTGATTTTGCCTGTTTCAACTTCTGTTCCAATACCGGTTGGTGTCAGAACGCCTCCTAAACCCGCGCCGCCGCATCGAATACGTTCAATGAGTGTCCCCTGCGGCACAAGTTCAACGTCCATCGTGCCGTTAATCATCATGTTGCCGGTCATTGGGTTCGTGCCAATGTGGGAGGCAATCACCTTGGCAACGCGTCCGGCGGCAATAAGTCTGCCAACACCTGTCTCGGGAAAAGCGGTATCGTTGCCGATGAGAGTTAGATTTTTAGCGCCAGAATCAAGGATCAAATCAATAATTCCATCGGGTGTGCCGCAGCCCATGAAACCGCCAAAAAGGATGCGGGAACCGTCGTGAAACCGTCTTGCAAGATCATGTGGGCTAATTTTTTTGTCTCGGCTCATACGCGTAGCAAATAGGATGGGTTAATGAAGTTAACTGCCGCTGTTTTAAAATTGACTTCGCAGGTTTTCCGGAATAGGGCAGGATTTCATGGTCTCTGAATTGACACAAACAATGTTGAATGTCGCACTTGCGAGCAGATCAGAATTAGCAGGGTTGATTGTGTTGTGTTTGCTTTTATCTAGGCGAAAAATTTTTTGTTCGAGCATGAACTGAGAGTTGCCCACGCGGACTACTTGGTGCGAAAAAATGAGTGAATCTTCCAATCGCCCGGGTTGATTGAAGTTGATATTGATTTCCCGAATGATCAGAAGAAGATTGCGTTGGCTCAGATCATTGGGTCCAGAATTCATTCTGCTAAGCCATTCGGTCCGGCTACGCTCTAGGAACTCCAGTATTCGTGCGTGGTGGATTACGCCTGCGCTGTCAGTATCTGAATAACACGCACGCAAAACATAATTTTCAAGAATAGGGAAAGTATGGGTGTTAGTCATGCTTATCCCAATCAACGTCAGCAACAAAGATGTAACCTGCGCCGTAAACTGTTTTAATGATTTCTTGCTGATCTAGGGCAGTTTCCAATTTCTTTCGGAGTCGAGAGATTCGAATGTCAACGCTCCGGTCATATGCTGAAAGATCACGCTGCCCAACCAGGCGTTCTCTAGGAAGTACCCGACGGGGGTTTTTCACAAGAACTTTGAGCATTTCTGCTTCAGCTGCCGTGAGAGGCACCTTTTCTCCCGTGACTGAAATGAGCGTGTTGTTAGCTAGGTTAAATCGCCATCCTAAAAATCTGGCTTGATCCTTTGAGTTGGCTCTAAGTACATTTTCAGGTTTTCTACGAAGGATGCTTTTGACTCTTGCCACAAGCTCAGCTTGATCATACGGCTTTACCATGTAATCGTCAGCACCGGTTTCTAGGCCACTCACTTTGTCACGAATGTTGTTACGGCCGCTCAGAATGAGCACGGAGGCACGAGACCTTGCTTTAACCTCACTCACAAGGTCAATGCCATCAAAATCAGGAAGACCAAGGTCAATGATACAAAGATCGGGATCAACGATGGAAAGTCGATCCAAGAAGCTGGTTGCGCAAAGTGCTATGTTGCAATCAAATTCAGCATGATTCAAGGTTGCTTTAATCTGGTTTGCGATACTCATGTCATCTTCGACGATAAACACTTTAATCGGTGTTATTTGAGCCATTTCAAGCTTTCCCTAGTGCTGAGGCCAATTGTTTTTTAGTGAAAGGTTTGCTCAGATTTGTGAAATTACGGGTGTCAGATTCTGATTTGGTGAGGTCTTCATAACCGCTCATGATTACGATGTGGAGATGTGGCTTCTGCTCTATTGCAGAAATTGCCATTTCACGTCCAGTTTGGCTCCCCGGCATGATGACGTCCGTTAGTACGATGGCGATGTCTTGTACCTGGCTGATTAATTTGATTGCCTCGGTTGCATTGACTGCCTCGATAACAGGATGTCCAAGTTCCATAAGTTGCTTGCGAACAACTTCGCGAACAGCAGCATCGTCTTCAACCAGTAAAACAAGTTGTCCATCACGGCGAACATCTGGTTGTTCGGGTTCGTTAGGCCAAGTTTCCTCTAGTGATGCTTCGTAAGATGGTAAGACGATTGTTAGCATCGTCCCGTTGCCGGGATCGCTTTGAACTAGAATCCCCCCGCCTGATTGCTTCACAAAGCCATAGGTCATGGCGAGGCCAAGGCCGCTTCCTCTGCCGAAGTCTTTCGTCGTGAAAAATGGCTCAAATATTCTGGAAACGATCTCTTGCTCCATCCCAATCCCATCGTCTTTGACTTGGATTTTGATGTATTTGCCAACCTGAACATCGAGTTCTTGTGCGTCACTCTCATCAAGCTCTGAAATTGACGCATTGATTTGAATCGAACCACTGTCTGCGATCGCATCCCGAGCATTGACAACGAGGTTGAGGAGCGCGTTCTCCAACTGGTGTGCATCGATCAGAGCAACTAGCGCAATTGGCCCGAGCGATATTTCCAGCTTAATCCGAGAGGGTAACGAACGGTCTAACAAGGGGGTGATATCTTGAATCAGAGATTTGATATCAATGACTTTAGGTTTTAGAGGTTGTTGGCGCGAAAAAGAAAGCAGTCTCTGAATAAGCTGGGCTCCCCGTTTTCCAGCATCAATTGCCGGTATCGCCAGTTCTCGGAGTTCAGGGTCGTTAGCTGTCTTGTCGACCAGTAAGTTGAGGTTACCGATAATGATCGTCAGCAGGTTATTGAAATCGTGTGCAATCCCGCTGCTCAGCTGACCGATGGCCTCCATTTTTTGGGCCTGAATCAGTGCTGCTTGTAGCCGTTTTTGTTCAGTAATGTCAAACGAAAGCACAAAGCACCCGATGACGATGCCTTCCGGATTGAACTCAGGGACCAAGATGCTACGTGCATGGACTTTAATGCCGTTTTGCAGCATCGCATACTCGTATGAAACCTGCTCGCCAGAGAGTGCTTGTGCGATGTGGTGTTTAACGCTTTCCAGGGCTCTAACACCAATAATGTCATCAATTGACTCCCCAACTACTTCCTCAACCGATTTGTTGAACCATTCACAGTAACCTCGGTTGGCGTATCGGTATATTCTATTGCCATCAAAGTAAGCAATAAGCGCCGGTATGGTGTCTGTGATCAGTCTCAGTTGACCTTCGCTACGGCGCAATGCTTCAGTAATCCTGAGGTTTTCGTTGTTTGCATCAACCAGTCCTTTATTGACCTGTTCAAGCAGACTCGTACGTTGTGTGACTCGCTGTTCCAGTTCAGAGTTTTGGTCCTGAATAACTTTCTCAAATCGCCGCTGCTCCGTGATATCGGTGTAAAGGGTTATGAAACCCCTGTCTGGTAAAGGCTCGCCATGTACTCGTATGATGCGGCCATTAGGTCGCATTCTTTCGAAACAATGTGGCTGAAAATTTTTAGCTGCAGAGACCCGTGACTGAATCAGAACATCAATATCTCCCTCCCCGTACTCCCCCCTTAATGCGTTGAAGCGAATGAAGGCGTCAAAGTCGGCCCCGAGATAGGTCAGTTCTGCTGGAAACTCGAGAAGTTCAAGAAATGGTTTATTCCATGCAATCAACTTAAGGTTGGCATCGAAAACAGTGATCCCCTGATCGAGCAAATCAAGACCTGCTTCAATTTGATTGAGGCGAGAAGCTTCGAGCGGTAATCGATGATTCATTGTGCGGTGCAGAACGCCAGGTGGTTCGGTTAGACATATTCTATCTGGGGTTGCCTTGCCGGTTCCAAAAGAAAACATTTTTTACGTTTCTGTAAGCGTGCTGATACAAAGATTTGACAACATTCGATCAGAGAAGAACCAAAGCGTCGTGGATTCCAGAAAACATATGACAGGAGACATCAATGGGATCGATCTATGATCAGGGGTTGGACAAGAATCAAGCGAACTACGTATCGCTATCACCGTTGAGCTTCCTAAAGAGATCTGCTTTAGTCTATCCGAAGCGTTTGTCTGTTATCCAGGGTTCAAGAACTTACACATGGGCGGAAACCTATGAACGGGTTAAGCGATTGGCTTCTGCCTTGAGTAAGCTTGGTATCGGAAATAATGACACCGTGGCCTGTATGCTGCCAAATATTGCAGCAATGTATGAAGCACATTTCGCGGTTCCAATGAGCGGGGCAGTCGTTAACACGTTGAACACGCGGCTAGACGCAGAGGCGATTGCCTTTCAGCTACAACATGGTGAAGCCAAAGTTCTGATTACAGATCCGGAATTTGCCAGAGTCATCAAAGATGCACTGGATCTATTGCCTGGCAAGAAGCCGCTGGTTATTGATGTCATGGATTCGGAATACGAAAGCCAGGAGCGTGTTGGCACACTTGATTATGATCAGCTTCTTGCAGAAGGTGATGCAAATTACAATTGGAACCTGCCAGAAGACGAATGGGATCCGATTGCACTCAACTACACCTCAGGCACTACGGGTAACCCAAAGGGCGTGGTGTATCACCATCGGGGTGCATATTTAAATGCTGTGTCGAATGTCGTTTCTTGGGGTATGCCACCGCACGCAGTATATTTGTGGACGCTTCCGATGTTCCACTGTAACGGATGGTGTTTTCCGTGGACGATGGCCGTTAACGCTGGCGTAAGTGTCTGTTTACGCAAGGTTGATCCTGCGAAAATATTTGATTTAATTAGAGAGCACAACATTACACATATGTGTGGTGCGCCGATTGTGTACGGCATGCTGATTAATGCTCCGGAGTCTTGCCGTGCTGGGCTCGATCACAAAATTCATGGTCTCATTGCGGGGGCTGCTCCACCCGCTGCCATTATCGAAGGCTGCGAGAAGATGGGCTTCGATATTACCCACGTCTATGGTTTGACAGAGACGTATGGCCCAGCATCAGTTTGTGCCAAGCAACCCGAGTGGGATGCGTTGTCGTTGGAATTCCGTGCAGCCCGAAACGGTCGTCAGGGTGTGAATTATCACCTGCAGGAAGCTGTGACAGTGCTGGATCCGGAAACGATGTTGCCCGTACCTTGGGATGGTGAGACAGTGGGTGAAATCATGTTCCGTGGCAACGTCGTGATGAAGGGCTATCTTAAGAATGCTCAAGCTACGGCAGAAGCATTTGCTGGGGGCTGGTTCCATACTGGTGATCTGGCCGTGGTGCACAGCGATGGATACGTCAAGATTAAGGACCGTTCCAAAGATGTGATTATCTCAGGTGGTGAGAACATCTCGTCACTTGAAGTTGAAGAAGTCCTTTTCCGTCATCCGGCTGTGAATATTGCTGCGGTTGTTGCTAAACCAGATGACAAGTGGGGTGAAGTGCCGTGTGCGTATGTGGAACTCCGCCCGGGGGCGTCTGCATCCGAAGCTGAAGTCATTGAATTTTGCCGCGAGCATCTCGCCCGCTTTAAAGTGCCTAAAAAGGTTGTCTTCATTGAAATTCCGAAGACGTCCACGGGAAAAGTCCAAAAATTCCGGTTGCGCGAGCTGGCAAAGTCCGCGTCTGCCATTGAATAACCTCAAGTACGCTTGGAGTTGCTATGAAAATACTGGTTCCGGTCAAACGCGTTGTTGATTACAACGTTAAGGTTCGCGTAAAAGCAGACGAAACAGATGTTGATCTGGCTAACGTCAAGATGTCGATGAACCCATTTGACGAGATTGCTGTTGAAGAAGCGGTTCGTCTAAAAGAGAAAGGCGTTGTGACGGAAGTTATTGCTGTGTCGTGCGGCCCGGCTGCTTGCCAAGATACGCTTCGCTCGGCCATGGCCATGGGCGCTGACCGGGGTATCCTCGTTGAATCCAATGATGAATTGCAACCGTTGGCTGTCGCCAAGCTGCTGAAGGCTGTTTGCGAAAACGAGGTCCCGTCGTTAGTGATCTGCGGAAAACAGGCGATCGACGATGACTCTAATCAGACAGGACAAATGCTCGCCGCCCTGTTGGATTGGCCGCAGGCGACCTTTGCTTCAAAGGTCGAACTGGCTGGTGACAAAGTCACGGTGACCCGAGAAATAGATGGGGGCCTGGAAACGTTGGCCATGTCGATCCCCGCGGTGGTGACAACAGACCTGCGGTTGAACGAACCGCGCTATGCAACGCTTCCAAATATCATGAAGGCCAAGAAAAAGCCTCTCGATACGCTTGCGGCAGATAGCCTCGGTGTGGATACGCAGCCACGTCTGAAGACCATTAAGGTTAGCGAACCACCGAAGCGTGCCGGAGGCGTTAAGGTGGCCGATGTGGCCGATCTACTCAACAAGCTTCGCAACGAAGCTAAAGTTATTTAAGGAGAGATCATGGCTGTTCTGGTCCTTGCTGAACACGATAATAAGTCACTGAAAGCTGCGTCCCTGAATACCATTGCGGCCGCGACTAAGTTGTCGGCCGATGTGGATGTGCTCGTCGCCGGCGAAGGCTGTGCGGAGATCGCCGCCAAGGTTGCCGCCCTGCAGGGTGTGAAACGCGTTCTGGTGGTCGACAACGCGGCCTACGGCGATCAGGCTGCTGAGCCGTTGGCGAAACTCTTGGTTTCGCTGGCTGCTAACTACAGCCATCTTCTTGCGCCCTCAAGCAGTTATGGCAAGAATACGATGCCACGCGTCGCCGCGTTACTCGATGTGGCGCAGATTTCCGACATTGTGGGTGTCGTGAGCGAAGATACCTTTGTTCGCCCAATCTACGCAGGTAATGCACTGGCTACGGTCGTATCGTCGGATGCCAAGAAGGTCATCACCGTCCGTTCGACGGCCTTTGACCCGGTGACTGAAGGTGGCAGCGCAGCCGTTGAAAAAGCGGCTGTGGCTGACAGCGGTAAGAAATCGGATCTGGTGGGTCGCGAGCTAACTAAATCGGAGCGCCCAGAACTTGGCGCAGCGAAGGTGATCGTTTCCGGTGGCCGTGGTTTGGGCAGTAGTGAGAACTTCAAGTCAATTATGGAACCGCTGGCCGATAAATTGGGGGCCGCCATTGGTGCTTCTCGTGCGGCAGTTGATGCCGGGTTTGTGTCCAATGATTGTCAGGTCGGCCAAACTGGAAAAATCGTTGCGCCTCAATTATATATTGCAGTAGGCATGTCGGGTGCTATACAACATTTGGCGGGAATGAAGGACTCCAAGGTCATTGTTGCAATCAATAAGGACCCGGATGCACCCATCTTCCAAGTAGCTGATTACGGCTTGGTTGCAGATCTCTTCGAGGCTGTGCCCAACCTGATATCGCATCTTTGACCGGTTACATCAATCCCAAAAGTCTATCTGCCAATTTAGGATAAACGGAGTTTGACCATGAGTACTTATATTGCCCCCGTCCGTGATATGCAATTTGCTATGCATGAATTGGCTGATCTGGAAGCTGTTACGCAGCTGCCCGGATATGAAGAAAGCTCTCCAGATCTAGTCGAAGCAATTATGGATGAGGCAGGCAAATTTGCTACAGAAGTTATAGATCCAATCAATCCGGTCGGTGATCGACAGGGTTGTGCCTGGAAAGACGGTGAAGTGACCGCCGCTGACGGCTATAAAGATGCCTACAAGCTTTTTGTAGAAACAGGCTGGAATGCAATGCCGTGCTCGACCGAGTTCGGTGGCCAAGGGCTGCCGACACTGGTATCGACAGCAGTGCAGGAAATGTGGAAGTCGGCCAGCATCTCGTTTGCGCTGTGTCCGATGTTGACCACAGGTGCGATCGAAGCGATTGCGCATCATGGCTCTGACGAACTGAAAAACACCTATCTGCCGAAGATGGTCGAAGGGACCTGGACTGGCACAATGAATTTGACCGAGCCACAAGCGGGTTCGGATCTGAGTGCTGTGCGCTCTAAAGCTGTGCCGCAGGCTGATGGTAGCTACCGTATTACCGGGACCAAAATTTTCATCACCTGGGGTGAGCACGATATGGCGGAGAACATCATCCACCTCGTGCTGGCACGTTTGCCTGATGCGCCACCGGGTGTGAAGGGTATTTCACTTTTCCTTGCACCGAAGTATCTGGTTAACCCGGATGGTACTTTGGGCGAACGTAACGATCTGGTTTGTGCATCGATCGAACACAAGATGGGCATCCACGGCAGCGCCACTGCAGTCATGTCCTTTGGTGAGAAGGAGGGCGCCATCGGCTATTTGGTCGGGGAAGCGCACAAGGGGCTCGGCTACATGTTCACGATGATGAATCATGCCCGTTTGAATGTGGGGCTTGAAGGCGTAGGTGTTTCCGAACGATCGTACCAGCATGCACTGGCCTATGCGCGTGAACGAATTCAGGGTGCGCCAATTGGTGATAAGTCGGGTGTGGCCAAGCCAATTCTGCATCACCCGGACGTGCGCCGCATGCTCATGGATATGAAGTCACGGACCGAAGCCATGCGCGCCTTGGCTTACTGGGTGGCGGCGCAGATGGACCATGCGCACAATAATCCAGATGTCGAGCAGGCAAAAATGGCCCAGGCGATGGTTGATTTCCTGACACCTGTAGTCAAAGGCTGGTGCACTGAAAGCAGCGTTGAAATCACCTCTACGGGCATTCAGGTCCATGGTGGTATGGGTTTTATCGAAGAGACTGGCGCTTGTCAGTACATGCGTGACTCAAGAATTACACCAATTTACGAAGGTACAACGGCCATTCAGGCTAATGACCTGGTAGGACGTAAGTTGGCGAAAGATAAAGATGAGAACGGCGTTGGCGGTGCAGCAGCTCGCTTACTAATTAACCGTATCAAGACTACCCTCGAAGCACTGAATGCTCACAAAGAGCTAGCTGAGATTGCTCAGGAGCTTAACGCTGCACTTTTTGCTTTCGAAACATCAACTGAATGGCTTGTTGAGCATTACGAGATAGAGCCTCAGGCAGCGTTAGCTGGCGCAGTACCTTATCTGATGCTTACGGGTATTGTGACGGGCGGATGGATGATGGCCCGAGCAGCACTGGTAGCCCAGGCCAAGATTGGTGCTGGAAGCGATGATGATTTCTTCAAAGCCAAGCTCGCTACAGCGTGTTACTTCTCTTCGCATCAGTTACCAAAGGTTGCTGCTTACGCAGCTGAAGTCACGGAAGGCAGTGCTTCAGTTCTAGCGTTGCCAGAGTCACTTTTCTGAAGATAATGATGCGAACAGATCGAGAGTCAATGGCATACGACGTTGTTATCGTCGGTGCTGGGCCTGCAGGATTAACTGCGGCGATAAGGTTGAAACAACGGGCCAATGAATCGGGCAGGGATGTCAGTGTCTGTGTTCTGGAAAAAGGATCAGAAGTCGGTGCACATATTTTGTCAGGCGCCGTCATTGAGCCGCGTGTCCTCAATGTGCTTTTCCCTGAGTGGCGGAGTATGGGTGCCCCTCTGGTTACAGAAGCTAATGAAGATCAGCTATTGCTCTTGTCCGAAAGCGGCTCTCGTAAGTTACCTACACCTCCCCAGATGCATAACAAAGGGAATTACATCATTAGTTTGGGGAAGCTTTGCCGGTGGTTGGGTGAACAGGCCGAGGCTTTGGGTGTGGAAATATACCCAGGCTTTGCTGCAGCAGAAGTTCTTTACCATGAAGATGGCTCTGTAAAAGGGGTTGCCACAGGGGATCTTGGTATTGCAAAAGATGGTTCTGAAACTGGCAATTACCAAGCCGGTATGGAATTGCATGCCAAACAGACAATTTTTGCGGAAGGTTGCCGTGGCTCTTTAACGAAGGCGTTGTTCCATAGCTATGATTTGAGGGACGGTGTCGACCCTCAAACTTATGGTATTGGCATTAAGGAACTTTGGGAGGTTCCTGCTGAGCGACACCAGCCGGGCTTGATTCTGCATACAGTCGGCTGGCCTCTACCAAGTGATACTTATGGCGGTTCTTTTCTTTATCACCTCGAAGATCATTTGGTGGCCGTTGGATTTGTTGTGGGTCTTGACTACAAGAACCCGTGGCTGTCACCCTACGAAGAATTTCAGCGGTATAAAACCCATCCGGCAATACGGAAGCATCTTGAGGGTGGTCGCCGGATTTCATATGGTGCGCGTGCGCTGTCCGAAGGTGGCTTTCAGTCTCTGCCAAAACTGACGTTTCCAGGTGGTCTGCTTGTCGGTGATACAGCGGGATTTCTGAATGTCCCTAAAATTAAAGGGACGCACATGGCAATGCAGTCGGCCATGGTCGCAGCTGATGCCGTATTTGATTTGCTCGGTATTGAGCCAATCGCGGTAGAAGCATTGGCGTACCCACAAATGTTGAAAAAGACATGGTTATGGGACGAGCTTTATCAAGTCCGCAACATTCGGCCCGCTTTTAAATGGGGTTTGTGGGGTGGATTAGCCTATGGCGCGCTCGATACGTTGGTCTTTCGAGGAAAAGCGCCTTGGACAATGCGTCACCACAACGATCATGACCAGCTTATGACCAAGGACGCTGCGCCGAAGATTGACTACCCAAAACCGGATGGTGTCTTGACGTTTGATCGACTGTCATCGGTTTTCTTGTCGAATACGAATCATGAAGAGAATCAACGTTGTCATCTTCAGTTAAAAATCCAAGATGTCGCGATAAGCACCAACTTTGCCAAGTACGCGTCTCCGGAAACTCGCTATTGCCCAGCGGGTGTTTACGAGATTGTGGGAGAGGCGTCGGGTTCGCCTAAGTTGCAGATCAATGCACAAAACTGTTTGCATTGTAAGACGTGCGATATTAAAGATCCGACACAAAACATTAATTGGACAGTCCCCGAAGGGGGTGGCGGTCCTAATTATTCAACGATGTAAATAGAAGCCCCCAAGTATTCGGAGGATACATGAGCGATTACATATTAGAAACAAAAAACCTCACTAAAGACTTTAAAGGATTTACGGCCGTTTCAGATGTAAGCCTTAAAGTTAAAACAGGTTCGATTCATGCGCTTATTGGTCCCAATGGTGCGGGAAAAACGACGGTTTTTAACTTAATCACAAAATTTCTTCCAGCGACTTCAGGGCAAATATTATTTAAAGGCGTTGATATTACCAACGAAGCTCCGGCGGTGACTGCGCGTCGTGGTTTTATTCGGTCGTTCCAGATCTCTGCAACCTTCCCCCATCTAACAGCTTTAGAGAACGTTCGCATCGGATTGCAACGTAAACTGGGCACTGAATTTCAATTCTGGAAATCGGAAAATTCACTGAATTGCCTGAATGATGAGGCAATGGCGCTGCTCGAGTCTGTTGATCTTAAAGATTTCGCCTCGACCATTACTGCCGAGATGCCATACGGACGTAAACGTGCACTAGAAATTGCAACGACGCTGGCCTTGGACCCGGAAATGATGCTCCTAGATGAGCCTACCCAAGGCATGGGGCAGGAAGATATCTCGCGAGTGGTTGATCTGATTAGGAGGGTGTCAGCAAACCGCACCATTTTGATGGTTGAGCACAATCTGTCGGTTGTCTCACATCTGTGTGATCGGATCACCGTGCTGACGCGAGGCAGCATTCTGGCAGAAGGGACGTATGAGGAAGTGTCGGCCAACCCTCAGGTTCTGGAAGCGTATGTTGGTTCAAACGATATGTCTGATGCACATCACTGATTGAGAATAGTATGAATAGCTCATCACATAAAACTGAATATCTCCGTATAACCGACCTTCATTCGTATTATGGAGAATCACATATTCTTCATGGTATCGACATGAAAGTTGATAAGGGAGAGTGTGTCACATTGCTCGGACGTAATGGATCGGGTCGTTCAACCACGCTGAAGTCCATCATGGGTCTTGTTGGTCGACGTAGTGGCTCGATTATGCTTAACGGAAGCGAAATCATTAATGTACCGACCCACAAGATTGCTCGATATGGCGTTGGATTCTGCCCTGAAGAGCGTGCCATTTTTTCGTCACTTTCCACCGAGGAAAATCTGACACTGGCACCCATTGTTGCCAGTGGCGGTATGACTGACGATGAAATCTACGACATGTTCCCTAATCTCAAAGAGCGTCGGAGTAGTCCTGGTACTAAGCTCTCTGGTGGAGAGCAGCAGATGTTGGCGATGGCAAGAATACTCCGTACCGGAGCACGCTTGCTGTTGCTCGACGAGATTACCGAAGGCCTTGCTCCGGTGATCGTAAAAAAGCTTGGGGAAGTCATTACCGAGCTTAAAAAGCGTGGGTACACGATTGTTCTGGTTGAACAGAATTTCCGCTTTGCGGCACCTCTGGCAGATCGACATTATGTACTTGAGCATGGGGAAATCATCGAGACAATTTCTCAAGATGAGCTTCCTTCAAAAATGGAGTGGTTACAACAAACGCTTGGCGTCTGATCAGGCAAAATTAAGGAGACAGTAATGAAACAGAAGAAACTTGCAGCAGCAATCGCGCTGATGGCGGCAATTCCATTTGCTGCTCAGGCTCAAGTGAGCAATAACGTCGTCAAGATTGGTGTTCTTACAGATATGTCAGGCACCTATTCTGATCTGGCGGGTCAAGGCACTGTTGTAGCCACAAAAATGGCCATTGATGATTTTATGGCGAATGAAAAGCCTAATTTCAAAATTGAAATGGTGCAGGCAGATCACCAAAATAAAGCAGATATTGCTTCGAATAAAGCGCGGGAGTGGTTTGAGCGCGATGGTGTTGATGTAGCGAGTGAACTTGTCACCACATCTGTTGCTTTGGCGGTCATGAAGGTCGCCAAGGAAAAAGATAAAATTGCACTGATTAATGGTACTGCCTCGGCGACTATTACCAATAAAGAATGTAATGACGTCACCATTCATTACACCTATGATACCTATGCACTAGCAAACGGTACGGCAAGTGCGCTGACCAAACAAGGTGGGAAGACCTGGTTCTTCCTGACGGCAGACTACGCATTTGGTAAATCCCTCGAATCTGAGGCTGCCAAAGTTGTTACAGCCAACGGTGGTAAGGTTCTTGGCTCGGTTAACCATCCTTTCCCGGGAACCGACTTTTCCTCGTTCCTACTTAAGGCGCAGCAATCGGGTGCTCAAGTTGTTGGTTTAGCCAATGCGGGCTCTGATACAACAAACGCAATCAAGCAGGCAGCGGAGTTTGGAATTACACCCAAACAAACGCTAGCAGGTCTGTTGATGTTTATCACTGATGTTCATTCGCTGGGTCTGAAATCAACGCAGGGTATGTATTTGACGACTGGTTTCTATTGGGACCGGAACGACGATACACGTGCTTGGTCGCGTCGATTCTTTGAGAAACAGCGCAAAATGCCGACCATGGTCCAGGCGGGTCAATACTCTTCAGTCTATAACTATCTGAAGGCAGTTAAAGCTGTGAATAGTGATGACACCAAAAAAGTCATGGACTACATGAAGAAGACACCGATCAACGACTTTTTTGCCAAGAACGGTCGTATTCAGCCTAATGGCCGGATGGTTCACGACATGTATCTTGCGCAGGTTAAAAAGCCTGATGAAGCTAAGTATCCGTGGGATTATTACACGATTAAGGCAACCATCCCAGCAGATCAGGCATTCACGCCTCTGAAAGATAGCACTTGTCCGCTGGTGAAGAAATAAATAGTTAACACAAAAGAGTGATCAGGGCGGGCGACCGTTCTGATCACAGGAGTCAGTCATGGAAATTTTCGGGATACCAACGGCGTTGCTTGGCAGCCAATTATTCATCGGCCTGATCAATGGATCGTTTTACGCGATTCTGAGTCTTGGTTTGGCTATTATTTTTGGTTTGTTGAACATCATCAATTTTTCGCATGGCGCGATGTATATGCTGGGCGCGTTTGTTGCATGGATCGGCCTCACGTATTTCGAAGTCGGCTACTGGACCTCATTGTTACTAGCCCCGTTATTAGTGGGTTGTCTTGGCATGGTTCTTGAGCGAACCATGTTGAAACAGCTGTACAAGCTAGATCATTTGTATGGGCTTTTATTGACTTTTGGCCTAGCGTTAATTGTTGAAGGTATTTTTAGAGATCAATTTGGTGTTTCTGGTGAAGGCTACGCCGTTCCGGATGCTCTGACGGGCCTCATTCCTCTCGGGTTCATGAATTTGCCCATTTACCGCGGCTGGGTCGTCATTGCTGCGCTCACAGTCTGCTTTGGGACTTGGTACATGATTGAGAGGACAAAACTTGGGGCCTATCTTCGAGCCGGGACCGAGAATCCTGAGATTGTCCAGGCGCTTGGTATCAACGTACCTATGCTGATTACCTTCACATACGGTTTTGGTGTTGCGCTCGCTGCATTTGCTGGTGTTTTAGCCGCACCCGTTTTTCAAGTTAATCCGTTGATGGGCTCTAACCTAATCATTGTCGTTTTTGCCGTAGTGGTTATCGGTGGGATGGGTTCAATCATGGGGTCCATTCTTACTGGTTTGGGATTGGGCCTGATTGAAGGGGTTACAAAGGTGGTATATCCGGAAGCCTCAAGCATCGTGGTTTTTGCCATCATGATTCTAGTGCTGCTGGTTCGTCCAGCCGGTCTATTTGGTAAGTCCTGATTACCCCCCAGAGGATATCGCTATGAGTACAACGACAAACAGTAGTAACAAGATGTATCTGGTTTTTGGTACGCTATTTATTCTGGGATTGGTAGCACCATTTTTTGCCTATCCTACGTTCCTCATGAAAGTGCTGTGTTTTGGATTGTTTGCTTCGGCATTCAATCTTCTCCTTGGCTTTGTTGGTCTACTTTCCTTTGGCCATGCCGCATTTTTAGGAACAGCCGCTTATGTCTGTGGGATGCTGGTCAGAGATAGTGGCTTAAGCCCTGAACTTGGCATTCTCGGTGGAACCCTCGCGGCGGCTTTTTTGGGCTGGGTATTCGGTAAGCTCGCCATTCGTCGTTCCGGTATTTACTTTGCCATGATCACGTTGGCCTTGGCTCAAATGGTTTTCTTCATTGTCCAGCAGATTCCTGCAACCGGTGGGGAAGATGGTCTTCAAGGGGTGCCTCGAGGCAACCTTTTTGGATTGATTGATCTCGACAATAACTTGTCCATGTACTATTTTGTATTTGCAATATTCTGTGCAGGCTTCTTTGTGATCTACAGAACAATTCACTCTCCGTTCGGCCAGATTCTCAAGGCGATTCGAGAGAATGAACCGCGTGCGATTTCTCTCGGGTATGACGTTCATAAGTTCAAGTTGATTGCATTCGTGATTTCAGCAGCGCTTTCTGGTCTGGCAGGAGCAACCAAAACTCTCGTGTTCCAGCTGGCCTCACTCTCCGACGTTCACTGGCATATGTCAGGGGAGGTCGTTCTCATGACACTTCTTGGCGGCCTCGGGACAATCTTCGGACCATTGGTTGGTGCAGCAACGATTGTGACACTTCAAAATGAGCTTGCCGATAAGGTCGGTTCCTGGGTCACAGTGATCATGGGCGTTATTTTCGTCCTTTGTGTTCTTGTGTTCCGCCGCGGGATCGTTGGTGAAATTCAGGCATTGATCCGTCGTTCAGGTGTCAACTAGTTTGATGTGAGTTGCGCTGTGAAAAGCAAAACTTTGATTGAAATAACGCTCGAGGATCACGTGGGTCAGCTGATGCTGACCCACACGCGAAAGTTGAACGTTATGGGGAATGCATTAGTTAATCAGCTGATTGATGGTATGGCACAGCTGGTATCAGAAGGTGCGTTATCAATCATCATTAAAACCCTGCCGGGCGTGAAAGTCTGGTCCGCAGGGTATGACATCAACGAACTGCCACCCCACGGTCATGATCCGCTTGAGTGTCATGAGCCTCTGCGACGTGCCGTACGAGCAATGCAGTCTTGCCCAGTGCCTATTTTGATGCAGATTGAGGGGAGTGTATGGGGCGGGGCGTGTGAGCTTGTAATGAATGCTGACATTATTATTGCCGCTGAAGGTTCTATCATTAGTTTTACCCCCAGCCGCCTAGGCGTGCCCTACAACCCATCAGGGATTATGAGTTTTCTCAACTGCATACCATTACATATCCTTAAGGAAATGTTCTACAGGGCACAGCAAGTTCCGGTTGAACGCTTAGCGCAGTATGGCGTCATAAATTATGTGGTTCCAGCCGATTCATTAGCTGAATTTACCCAAGATGTTGCCGTGGATATCACCAAAACAGCACCTTTAGCGAATGCGGTATTTAAAGAACAGGTGACTTCGATAACCAATTCGATCCCGCTCACGTCACAAGAGTTCGAACGTATAGAAGCCAGTCGACGGGTAGTTTATAGCAGTCAAGACTACCTTGAGGGGTTAACAGCGATCAAGGAAAAACGAACGCCAGTTTTCCAACGCAAATGATTAACTAGGAAATACAATGCCACACGAAATTGGTTTTACCATTGATCAACTTGAAGTTGGTATGTCTCGCAGATTCGCCAAGACGATCACAGAAGCAGACATCGTTATGTTTGCAGGTGTTTCTGGTGACATTAATTCAGTTCATCTCAATCAAAAAGCTGCCGAAAAGGGTATTTTTGGTGGGCGTATTGCGCACGGGATGTTGTCTGCAGGTTTGATCTCCGCATGTATCGCGAATAAGTTACCTGGGCCTGGCACGGTTTATCTTGCACAAAATCTGAAGTTCAGAGCGCCGGTAAGACCGGGTGATACCGTGACAGCAACTGTCACGGTACGTGCTATTGAACTTGAAAAAAATCGTGTCTCATTAGAGACGATTTGTGATGTCGACGGCAAAGTGGTGATCGAGGGCGAGGCGCTTGTTCTTGCCCCAAAGCCGATTGAGTAGCCTACCGATGAAGCAATCAGTTCCGCATATACTGCATAGATCACTTGATGATCTCAAAGTTGGTCAAGTATTTAGTACGCAAGGCTTTACTCTGACGCAAGCTGACATCACAAGTTTTGCATTCGCTTATGATCCGCAGCCCTTTCATATTGATGCCGTTGCAGCGGAGCAATCGATTTTTGGTGGACAGATAGCCAGTGGATTCCATACCATCGCATTGTGTTTCAGATTATTTATTCAGAGTGGTGTCTTCAATCATTCTAGTCTTGGTGGTACAGGGCTGGATGAAGTCCGATGGTTTGCCCCCGTAAGACCTGGCGACACCCTTAGAGCTGAGGTTGAGGTTATTGAACTGATACCTTCTAAAACTAAATCTGAGCGCGGTGTTGCAATATTGCAGTATCGTGGCTATAACCAGCGTCAGGAGTTGGTTGTCAGCTTTTATGGTAACCACTATTTATTACGATGAGTCTAAACGACATGGCCGCTGATCAGGATTTCCAAATCATCGACAGGGCGATTGTTTCACGTCGTTCTGTACGTGCCTTTCTTGACACGCCCGTCAGTCCTGAAATTATCCATGACATCCTTCAGGTTGCATCTAGAGCGCCTTCTGGAACGAATACACAGCCCTGGCGGGTTTATGTCCTGACGGGTGAAGTTAAACAAAAGTTAAGTGATGCCATTCAGGACGTATTTCTTGATCCTGAAAAGGCAGCGAAATACCGCGAAGAATACGATTATTACCCTACCTCATGGATCGAGCCTTTTATTTCTCGTCGTCGAAAGGTTGGGTTTGATCTTTACGGATTGTTATCGTTGCAAAAAGATGATAAGGAGGGAATGAGACGACAGCACGCCAGAAATTACCAGTTCTTTGATGCACCAGTCGGTATCATCTTCACGATTGATCGAATCATGGGCAAAGGTAGTTTGTTAGATTATGGGATGTTTATGCAAAACATCATGATTAGTGCTGTAGGTCATGGGCTTGCTACCTGTGCGCAAGCCGCTTTTAATCAGTTTCATGAAATCATCGAAGATGAGCTCAACCTTCCCGAAAATGAAAGTGTGGTTTGTGGCATGGCATTGGGCTACGAAGACAAGAAGGCCATTGTTAATACCCTCAAAACGATCCGTGAACCGGTTGAAAATTTTGTTACTTTTCTGAGCTAAGACGGACCTCTTCGTTGAAGCCGAATAGCAAGTTCAATCCATCCCTGGTCGTGAGTCACGACCTCAGGTGCACTGTCAGGCCATTCCCAGTATTCCGAATTGAATAGTGCGCGCATCCCATTGAGATCACAGTGAAATGGTGGTCCTTGCACGATGCCTTTCTGAGCAGGTGCTCGCTCAACTTGCATGAATAAGGCATATAAATGACCGCCAGGTCGAGTCCAACGTGCCAATTGCCGAACATAGTTTTTCCAGTGATTGGGGTCTAGTGCACAAAGACACGTTTGCTCGTAGACGGCGTCGAACGTTTTTTGTGGGTCGTAAACAAGCACATCAGACTGAATGATCTCAGCGTCTAGATGCTGCTTGTTGAGCAATCGCTTTGCTTCAGTGATTGCGGCGGCAGTATAGTCAATACCCGTCACATCAAAGCCATTGGATGCCAGTGTTGCTACCTCCCAGCCTTTACCGCAACCGGGTACGGCAATTCTGCATGGTTTTAGCGTTTTCGATTGAAGCCACTTCAGCAGCTGTGGGTTTGTTTGGCCGCGATCCCAGGGGGTCTGATTTTGCTCAAAATGCTTTTGCCAGAAGTCAGGATTGAGAGCACTCATTCAGTAAGTCCTTCTAGATGCTTTTATTCAGAGGTTATTTGATACTCGGCAAAAAATTACGCATTGCAACATCGATAACTCAATGAGAAACCTAGGATAATCCAAAATGGGTCAGTCATCTAGGTAAGGTGTGTGCCATGAACTATAAAGTTGAACTTGCTGATTATTTGAGCGATCAATGGGTGCAGATTGCCGTGATTGATAAGTCATTGCATGAATTGCTAACGTATCTTTGCATCGTCAAAAGAATGCATCCAGGGAGTCAGGTTCGAGCGCAAGATCCACTGACGGGTGAGATTGTGGTGAAGGTTTGAAAGCATCTGACCTAATTAACTAGAAAAACAGGCTGTGTGCAATCGTTCTAGTGCAAATGCCTACACAGGCTCCGCACGCTGCAATCTTCCAGACTTTTGCGACTCGCAGGCCCGCGGACATGAATATAGCTATCCCAGCAAGATCGAATGGATGAATGAGCCAGCCAGCACTCTGGTTAACGAGGCTTGATGTTGCATCCCCCATTTTGATCATGTCATCCATGACACCCATCATTGCCGTACCGCCTGCCAGATATTTAGTGAAGGTAGGAAGAACAATATTGGGGTTAATGCTGGCGAATGCCAAGGGTGATGTCAGTATGGATGTTAACCAGTCGATGACACCCAAGCTTTTAAAAATGTACACTGTAACCATCGATAGTACGAGCATGGGAATGGAGCCCAGCGTGATTTTGAATGCTTCAGCACCAGCTCGATTGATGACATCAAGAACGCCCTTGGCATCTTCGGCGATAGGATGATGAAGTGTTTCGTCTACGCTCACTTCATTGCTGGAAAGATTCCGTCCAAAGAGATGGTAAGTGGTTGCCGCGGCAATCAACCCACCTACGATAGACATCATCATTGTAAAGCCGAAGTTAAGACCCATGGACGCCATTGGGAATAGAACATTTGCCTGCGCCATACTGAAAACCATCGCTAGACTTGCCGCAATGTGCCGATCAGAAACACCGCGCTGATCCATCATAGTCAGTGTCGCTACAGGCCCGGCAAAGCTGACGAATGTGACTTGTAATGCTGCGAAGACACTTAAGCCATTAAGGCCAAAAGGGCGAAGCATCGGAGCTACTTTGCTTACAAACCAGTCCAGAAAGCCTTTTGCTTCTAAAAAACGCATGATTGTTAGCATCACAACCATAATCGGAAGCAGAATGAACAAAGCAAGTTCAATCGCAGATCTTCCTGCCTTAAGAATGACGTCAACAATTTCCATGCGATTATTGTTTCATAAATTAGTAGCTGAAATCTTACAAAACCAGAGGTTGTATATACCTCATGAAAAAAAGCCGCTTGACCTTCGAAGCGGCTTCCTTGCACCTGATTACTCAACTATTTGAAAAGTAATAGTGCCTTCTGTAAGGTGATCCACATGCCCCAGGCCATGGGAATGGAAACAGCAGTCCAGGCCAGCGCAATCTTCCAGGAGTGCGAGACTTCGTGGGCAATGGCCGCAACATCGGATACAAAGTGCTCGTGGGTGTCGTCGGCGATTTTCTTTTCCACGGCGACTTCATCTTTGCTCATGTGCAGTTCTTCAGACACCGGACGCACCAGCCAGTTGGCGATAAAGCCGATGATGAGCAAAGCAGAGAGAATGTACATGGTGATGTTGTAGGCATCGGCACGTGCCACGCCATGCGCTAGCTGGTATTCACGCACGTAGTTAACGATGACTGGCCCGAAGATGCCGGCAGCCGACCAGGCGGTGAGTAGTCGACCATGGATAGCGCCCACGAACTTGGTACCAAACATATCCGCCAGATAGGCGGGCACGGTGGCGAAGCAACCGCCGTACATGGAGAGAATGACGCACATGAAGATTACGAACAACGCCAGGCTGGCACCTTGCGCTGGCCGCGTACATGGCAAAGCCGAGCAGGAAGAAGGTAGCGTAGGTGGCTTTACGGCCAATTTTGTCGGAGAGCGATGCCCAGAAGAAACGGCCAACGATGTTGAACAGCGACAGCAGACCGGTAAAGCCGGCAGCGATGGCAGCAATCGAGGTCTTTTGCGCGGCAGTCAATTCATTGAAGGCAATGTCAACGCCGATCAGCTTGCCGGCAAACACTTCCTGCAACATGGGCGAGGCCATGCCGATGATGCCGATGCCGGCCGTGACGTTGACGCAAAGCACCGTCCACACCAGCCAGAACTGACGGGTTTTCCAGGCCTTGCTCAGGTGCACATGATGCTGGGTGATCATGGCGCGCTTAGACGGCGGTGGCGGTGTCCAGCCGGCTGGCTTCCAGCCTTCGGGCGGAATGCGGTAGCCGAGGGCGCCGGAGATCATGAAGACGAAGTAAATCGCTGCCAGCACTAGGAAGGTTTCATATACACCGACCGAGGTTGATGTGGCGAAAGACTTCATCAGTAGATCAGCCAGTGGTGCGCCGATCATGGCGCCACCACCGAAACCCATGATGGCCATACCGGTGGCCATGCCGCGGCGATCCGGGAACCATTTGATCAATGTTGATACGGGGGAAATATAGCCCAACCCCAGACCGATACCGCCAATCACGCCCGAACCCAGCCACATCAGCCAGATCTGGTGCAGCTTGATGCCAATGGCTGAGATGACCAGACCCCCACACCAGCAGAAAGCCGAAACCACACCGGCTTGACGTGGGCCCACACGCTCCAGCCAGCCACCCCAGATGGCAGCGGATGAACCGAGGAAAACAAAGAACAGGGTATACATCCAGCCCAGGGTGGAGATTTTCCAGTCGCAGTTGGCGGCGAAGAGCTCCGTGAGCAGACTCATTTCTGCCGGGCAAGCCACCGGTGCCGAAATGCCAATGGCGCGGGAGAGTGGCAACCAGAACACCGAGAAACCATAGGCCATGCCGATACAGAGATGGATGGCCAATGCAGCAGGCGGTACGAGCCAGCGATTAAAGCCGGGTTTGGCGATGATGCGGCTTTTATCAAGCCAACCGGAATTTGATTTAGATGTTTCAGAAGGAGACGTGTTCATGGCGATGTTTGATTTTTGCGTGACCTAATATTCTATAGAAGGCGATTGGTTCGCAGGCGATGGAGATGGGTGGTCTTTAATTTTCATCGGGATGTATGCTATGGTTCGTTATGTATTTCGGCTACATAACGAACCATAGCCGTCAACGGAAAAAATCGATGACCAATCTTGTCAATACTGATGCTTTGCCTTTTGGCCTGCCGGTGCACGGTCGGCCAACGCGTTGGAATCATCTGGAGCTTCTGGAGCTGATTGACAGTACGGGCTCGATGAATAAAGCGGCGGCTGAGATGGGGATGAGTTACAAGGCTGCATGGACGGCCATTGAATCCATAAACAATCTCGCAAGGCATCCGATGGTCGCAAGGCAAGCCGGTGGCAACAAGGGCGGTGGCACCGTACTGACGGATTATGGTCGGCGATTTCTGCACGTTTACCGCATGCTTGAAGTTGAGCAAAAGCAGTTTTTTCAGATGCTGGAAACGCAGATCGAGGATTTCAGCCAGTACCAGAGCTTGATCAGGAGGTTCACGATGCAAACAAGCGCCCGGAATCAGTTTTTAGGTCGGATTACCGCGATCAAACCCGGGGCGGTGAATGCCGAGATACGCCTAGATATCGGTGGTCAGGACCAGATCGTTGCGATGATTACGCATGAAAGCCTGGAATCCATGAACCTGGTGGTTGGACAGGAAGCCTACGCTTTGTTCAAGGCGCCTTGGGTCATCCTGACGCGGGAACTGAATATGAAATCCAGTGCCAGAAATCAGTTGATCGGTGATGTTGCTCGTGTTACTGAAGGTGCGGTTAACTCCGAGGTCGTTGTTGAATTGGCTGGCGGCAAATTGCTCAGCGCTGTTGTGACAAACGAGAGTCTGGCGGAGATGGCACTGACCGCCGGTATGAAAGTCTGTGCTTTGATTAAAGCCTCGCATGTCATTTTGGCCGTTGCTACCTAAGGCCGAAAAAAGTGAAAAGGATTCATTGGGTGCTGTTGGGTTTTCTCGGGGCCTCCTTTATCCATAAAGCGTTGGCTGATGAAGTTCAGGTTGCGGTAGCCGCTAATTTTTCAGCGCCGATGGAAGAAATTGGCAAAGCCTTTAACAAGGCAAGCGGACATCAGCTGAAAATCTCTACGGGTGCCTCTGGCAAGTTTTATGCACAAATCAAGAATGGAGCCCCATTCCAGGTGTTTCTGAGTGCCGATGAGGAAAAGCCCGTTCAACTTGAAAAAGATGGCCTTGCCGTCCTCGGTACGCGGTTCACTTATGCCATAGGCAAACTCGTACTCTGGTCGGCAGACCCGGCGATGGTCGATGCCAAGGGCAAGGTGCTGGAAGAGAATCGGTTCAATAAGATTGCCATCGCCAATCCTAAAACTGCGCCTTATGGTGAAGCGGCCATGGAAACTTTGAACGCGCTCAAATTGAAGACTCAGATTGCGCCGAAAATTGTAATGGGTGAAAACATCAGCCAGACCTTCCAGTTTGTGGCAACAGGTAATGCAGCTATTGGTTTTTTGGCACTGTCACAGATCACGAAAGACAACAAGATCACCGCTGGATCGGCTTGGGTCGTTCCGGAAAAGCGCTATTCACCGATCAATCAGGATGCGGTGTTACTGGTTAATGGCAAGGATAGTGAGGCGGCTCTTCAGTTTCTGGCGTTTCTCAAAAGTGGTGACACAGTTAAGCTGATCAAGTCCTACGGTTATGCTGTTAAGTGATGCGGATATTCAGGCACTTTGGCTAACGGTTCGGTTGGCGGGTGTCACAACGCTGATCCTTTTGCTGATCGGGACGCCGCTGGCTTGGTGGCTGACGCGTACGCGCAGCTGGCTCTATCGCCCGATCTCGGCGGTGGTGTCCTTGCCCTTGGTGTTACCACCATCTGTTCTTGGATTTTATCTGCTACTTGGCATGGGGCCGCATAGTCCCATCGGGCAGTTCACTCAATCGATGGGGCTGGGTTTACTACCATTCACCTTCTGGGGTTTGGTGATTGCTTCCGTCATTTATTCGATGCCGTTCCTCGTACAGCCGCTCCAAACCGCTTTTGAAGGCGTAGGACGTCGTCCGCTCGAGGTCGCAGCGACCTTGCGTCTTTCACCGTTGGCGACCTTTTTCAGAGTGGTGGTTCCGATGTCAAAGTCCGGGTTTGTAACAGCATCGGTCATGGCTTTTGCGCATACCGTTGGTGAGTTTGGTGTTGTGTTGATGATCGGTGGCAATATCCCCGGCGAAACGCGCGTGGCTTCCGTGCAGATCTATGATTATGTTGAGGCGCTTGAGTACAGTCAGGCGCATAGTCTGGCGGCAGTCCTGCTGGCTTTTTCTTTTATCGTCTTGCTGGCGCTACATATGTGCAAGAAGGATACGCGTCATGAATCATGAAACGATGATTCATGCACGCTTCTTGCTCAACCGGCCAGGCTTTAATCTGGATGTGGATCTACAATTACCGGGTCAGGGCATCAGCGTACTTCAGGGCGCTTCAGGCTCAGGTAAAACGACGGTCTTACGGTGTATGGCAGGATTAGAGCAAGCAGATGCCGGCTACTTGCGGGTTCGTGGCAGCGTCTGGCAGGAAGCCCGATATTTTATGCCCACCTACAAGCGGCCGATCGGTTATGTTTTCCAGGAAGACAGTCTTTTTTCTCACATGACGGCGCAAGCGAATATCCTATTCGGATGCGCGAATCGTACACATATGCCGGAGGATCTATTACCGCTGATTGAAGTTCTCGGAATCCGTCATTTATTGCAGCGATATCCCGGAGCACTTTCGGGCGGTGAGCGTCAAAGAGTGGCCATTGCCAGGGCGCTGGCCGTGAAACCAACGATCTTATTGATGGACGAACCTCTGTCATCGCTCGACTCCGATCGTAAAGCAGAAATCCTGCCGTACCTGGAACAGCTTCGAGACTTAGATCTGATGCCTATCGTCTATGTCACGCATGACCACAAAGAGGCCGCGCGGTTAGCCGATTGTCTGGTTGTACTGAAGGATGGTTGTGTGCTCGCTTAAAGCTGCGACCAGTCCACAATCAGGTTGAAGGCATCGAAGCCCTGATCACGCAGATAGCTGACGGCCCGTGCACTGCGCATGCCGTGCTGGCAATATACGACCAGGGGTTCCTGGCGACTCAGTGCGTCCAGTGCTTCCGGCGCTACCAGTAAGCGGCCCAGAGGAATATGCAGCGCACCTTCGAGATGGCCGTTGGCCCATTCCTGAGGTTCGCGAACGTCGAGCAAGACAAAGGGAATGCCGGATTCAAACAAGCCCTGCAGATCATAGAGTGTCATGCTAGCGGCCTGTGGTGACGTTGAGGCAGCACAGGCCTGTGCTCTGGCTTGCGGCAGGCGGACCTCATGCGCAGGCAGACTGCAGACTGGGCAGTCTGCACGCTTTTCAATGGCGAGGGTTTGCGTGTCCCAGTTCCGGGCATCAGCCAGGAAAAGCCGGCCAATCAGGGGTTCAAGATCATGGGTGCGGCAGTGCGCTAATCCGAGTGCCAGTTTGCAGGCTTCAACGGCTTGGATGGAGCCGACCATGCCAGCGATACCGCCCAGGGTGCCGGCCTCGGCACAATTGGGAATATGGGTTTCAGGTGGTTGCGGATAAACGCAACGATAGCAAGGTCCTTCCTTGGCCCAGAAAACAGCAGCCTGGCCTTCAAAGCCAAGAATGGAACCGTAAACAACGGGTAGTCCAAGATGGACGGCGGCATCGTTGATGAGGTATTTGGTATCGAAGTTGTCCGAACCATCGACGATGATGTCAAAGTCGGCAAAGACATCAAGGATGTTGTCGGTCGTCAGGCGGGTTTCGAAAGTACGCAGATCCGTTGCGCTGTTCAGTTGCTGCAGACGTTCTGTTGCAGTCTTGGCTTTGCTTTGTGTCTGATCATTTTCAGTAAACAGAATCTGGCGCTGAAGGTTGCTGAGGTCGACCGTGTCGTCATCAATGATGCCCAGGCAACCGCCAGCCTCTTTCAGGCCGGCACCGGCCGCCGCGAGATAGAGCAGGGCCGGAGAGCCGAGGCCCCCGGCACCAACCACTAAAATGCGCGCAGCCGCCAGGGCCGCCTGGCCGGCATCACCAATTTCCGGAAGAACACGTTGACGGGCGTAGCGCATGACTTCGAGCAGGTTTAGGCGTGGCTGGCGAGCAGGGCTGTGGGGTAAAACATCACCGGTTGACCTGCACTCATCTCACCCGGTGTCTCATCAAAGACGGCCCAGGCATTGGTTTGCAGCAGTGGCGCAATTTTGAAGGATTCCTGACCGGACAGGATCTCCACCGAGGTACAGCCATCCGCCATGTTCTGTGTTCGGGCTTTGAGGAACAGACGGAGCGGGCCCTTCTTCACATAGGGGGCGCTCAATCGGGCGAAGCTAGGCTGTTCGTCGGGCAGATTCAGCAGTTTGCGAATGAGTGGCATCATGAAAAAGCGCAGACCGATAGCTGCTGAGATCGGGTTGCCCGGCAGACCGAAGAAATAACGGCCATCCGGCATGCGGGCAAAGAGTATTGGTTTACCAGGTTTAATTGCCACCCGGTGGAACAGAATTTCTGCACCCAGCTCTTTGAGAACGGCGGGGATGAAGTCCCATTTGCCTTTGGATACGGCACCTGAGCTGACCAGAATGCGGGCCTGTATCTGCGAGGCCAGCATGTCACGGAACTTCTGTTCGTCATCACCAATATGGCCGGCGCAGACCGCCGGTAGACTTATGGTCTGTAGTGCTGCGATCAGATACGGTGTATTTGAGTTGTAGATCTGCGAAGGACCGAGTGGCTGATCGTAGTCATCTGAGACTTCCTTGCCGGTGGTGAAGATGCTGACCGTGGGGGTCTCAAGGACACGAAGCTGTGTCGTTCCTGTGGCATACAAAATCGCAAGGTGAGCCGGCGTGAGGCGGGTGCCTGCACGCATGAGCTCTTGGCCGGCACTGAAGTCTTCACCGGCAAAGCGCACGTTGTCATTGAGCGGTACAGGTTGCGTGATCCGAATATGGGTGACATGACCAGCGGCATCACAAAGGGGGGTGACATTCTCGATCGGGATGACGGCATCCGCGAGCTGCGGCATGGCGGCACCGGTCATAATCTCGACGGCATGACCCGGCTGATTACTGCCAGCCGAGTCACCAGCGGCTAGCGCACGCAGTACGGGAATCGTCAGGGGGGTTTGTTCACTCGCCCCCTGGGTATCTGCTGCGCGAAGGGCAAAGCCATCCATGCTGGAGTTGTCGAAACGCGGTACCGCAAACGGGGCAGAAAAATCTTCGGCCAGCACACGATGTAATGCCTGGTGGGTTGCCAGAATCGTGGATGCCGGTGCTGTTGCCGCCTCGCGAATAATCCGGAGGGCTTCAAGGTACGGCAGCATCAGCGGATATCCTCGATAATCGTCAGCAGATGTTTCATCAGCGGGCACAAAACATCCAGTCCCTCTTTAACGGCCTTCGGGCTACCGGGCAGGGTAACAATGAGGACATTGCCGAGGGTGGCTCCGATGGCGCGGCTGCTCCAGCTCAAGGGCGTGAATGCCGCACCGGAGCTTCTCAGGAGCTCGCCAATACCGGGAATAGTTTTGTCAGCAATGGCGGCCACGCTTTCCGGGGTGCTGTCGCGTCCGGAAACGCCGGTACCACCGGAGGTAATGATCAGGCGGGATTGACCAGAGTCCTTGATGCTGCGGATGGCTGCCTGCAGCGCGGCCGGTTCATCGGGAATAACGGTAACAGCCGCGACGTTGGCACCGACGGCCTCGAGAAGCTGGCGGGCCATAGGACCGGATTTATCTTCGTAGACTCCGCTCGAAGCACGGTCACTGAGCACAATCACCTCGGCCTGAATACCGGCAAGCACGGATTTGATGGGGGGTTGGACCAGGTCGATCACCCAGGCGGGAATCAGCGCGGCTTCCGGATTCAGCCAGCAACCGGATTTGCCCCCCACTTTGGCCAGTAGCCGGATGTCGGAGATGCAAAGATCCGCTTCCACCATTTTGGTGAGATCCCAGATGGTGAGCAATGCGGCATTGACGCCAGCGAGCGCTTCCATCTCTACACCGGTTTTAGCACAGGTCCGTGCCGTACAGTACACGCGGACAGTAGCTGTGGCCTCATCCAGCGCTGTCCGCACGCTCACATGATCCAGGCCCATCGGGTGGCAGAGCGGCATGAGCTGACTGGCATTCTTGGCACCTTGAATGCCGGCAATTTCAGCCAGCGTCAGGACGTCGCCCTTGGGGAGTTGCCGGTCACGGATCAATGCAAAGGCGGCGTGGCCGACATGGATGATGCCTGTGGCAACGGCAATACGGTTCGTCGGCTGCTTGGCGCCAACGTCAATCATGGAGAACGCTTGGGTAGTCATAGTGTGGGCTTAAGGCTTAGCCGCCCAGCGCAGATAGATTCTTTGTGGCGCCGGACTGATGGAAGTGCAGGAGATGCGTAGATGCCTTTTGCTGGAGTAGAGACGTGATGCTCCGTTGCAATTCGGCTTTCTGATCAGCGCTTTGCAGCAGCGGGCGCAGATTGTGGCCACCGTCACCAAACAGGCAGAGACGCAGGTCACCACGGGCTGTGACGCGTAGGCGGTTACAGGTCTGGCAGAAATCCTTGGCATACGGGGCAATGATGCCGATTTTTCCGAGATGTTCGGGATGGCTGAATTCCTGCGCTGGACCCGCAGCAACGCTTCGTGCGACGGGTGACCAGCCACGTTCATGGAGGGCGTGGATGATGTGATCGGCACTCAGGTGGTGACGCTCGAAATACGCACGGTTGTCACCGGTTTCCATGAGCTCGATAAAGCGCAACGAAATGCGGCGGCCTTTGACGAAGTCAAGGAAGCGGTCCAGCTCATGGTGGTTCAGATTCTTGAGTAGTACGGTGTTGATCTTGATGTCTTCAAAACCCGCGGCTTCGGCGGCATCGACACCGGCTAGGACGCGTTCCAGATGATCCATACCGGTAATCTGGTGGAAATTGTCCGGGTCGAGCGAATCGATACTGACATTGATGGCACTGATGCCGGCATCGCGCCAGAGTTGGGCATGCTTGGCCAACTGGTAGCCGTTGGTGGTGGTAGCGACTTTGCGAATGCCCGGAATGGCCGAAACCGTGGCGGCAATTTCGGCAAAGTCTTTACGTACTGTGGGTTCACCACCGGTGAGTCGCACTTTCCAGAGGCCCAGTTCGGCAAAGCCGGTGACCAGGTGACGTATTTCATGGATCTCGAGGAAGTGGCGCGGCACCTCTTCAACATAGCCATTCGGCAGGCAATAGCTGCACCGGTAGTTGCACACGTCCGTGATGGACAAACGCAAATACTGGAAAGATCGGCCGTTGGCGTCGAGAATCATGGCGTTTTCTGGGGTTTCAATGCGGTATCAGACACTCGGCATGCCGTATTTGCGGAACCAGGCGATACCGAGTTCCCAGGCTTTTTCTGCGGCGGCTTTGTTGTAGTTTGCGCGATAGTCGGCATTAAAAGCGTGACCAACGCCAGGTAGCACAACAATTTCCGAGCCGCTGCCTGATTTCTTGAGTTCGGCCTGCATGCGGGCAACGGACTCCAGGCTGATGCTGGTGTCTTTTTCGGCATATAAGCCGAGCACGGGGACTTTGAGTTCCGAGCCGAAGTCCACCGGATCCAGCGGACGTTCGTCGGACACCATGCCCTCCACCCGGCCGTAATAAGCCAGACCCGCAGTCAGTTTGGGGTTATGATAGGCATATTCCCAGACGGCGCGGCCTCCCCAGCAGTAGCCTACGGCACCGACTAGCGATTTGTGGCCCTGTAGGTTCTTGCGGGCATAGGCGAGGGTGGCATCCAGGTCGCTATTGACCTGTTCATCTGGTACCTTGGAAATCACTTCGTTGAAAATCGTGACAACTTCGGTGTGTTTGGTCACATCACCTTGTCGTACAAACAATTCGGGTGCCACCGCTACATACCCGGCTTTGGCATAACGTCGGCAGATATCCTGAACATGCTCGTGAACCCCAAAGGCCTCATGGATGACCAGGACGACCGGATAACGACCTGCTTTGCTCGGCCGGGCGTAATAACCGGGAATTTTGCCGGTAGCGGTGGGAATCTCGATGGGGCCGGCCGTCAGGCCGGTAGTATCTGTCCGGACAATGTTGTCCGCCACAGGGGAAGCCGCCAACGCATAACCGGTCGTCAGCATACCCAAAATGAAGGTGCGACGTGTCAGCGATGAGGGCTTATCCATGGTGACTTCCTTTAGGTGGGTTGCTTCTTGAATAACCAGCGATCAACGACGATATCGGTGATGACAGCGCCCAGCCAGATTGACCAGAGTGTCAGCCATGCGGTGATTGCAAAAACCGAGGCACCGGAAACACCGGCCCCAATGGCACAGCCACCGGCCAAAATGGCACCGAAGCCCATGAAGCAGCCACCGATCATGTAGCGGATCATGGTGCGCGGGTCATGGAAGCCTTCCAACTTGAAGGTGCGGCCAAAAACCGAACCTGCCATGGCCCCTAGAAGGACACCCGGGATCAGACCGAGATCAAAACTGAGGGCACCCCCGGGGGGCGACAGGAAATACATCAGCGTGTCAGAGGTCGGTGACGCAAAACTGAGCGAATGCACCGGAATCACTTCAAAGGAACTTGAGGCCACACCGAAGTTAAACCACCAAGCTGCTGCGATCATGATGCCGACCACCGTGCCCATGATCACCGTGTAGGCGCTGACAGCATGTTTACGAACCATGTAGACACCCAGAACCAGCCAAGCCATACTGAAGGCCAATGCGCCCCAGTTGCCAATACCGGTAACACCGATCAGATTACGGGAAGGACCGTCGATGGTCCACCAGCTGCCGATTTCGCTACGCAACGGTGCCAAAATCCCTTCGAGCGATGCCTGGGCAGCAACGGCAAAGACTAGACCTGTCAGCAGGGCGCGCAGATTGCCGCCGCCGGTCAGGATCAGCATACGGCCGGAACAGGCGCGGCTGAGTGCCATGCCAATGCCGAAGAGCAGTCCGCCGATGATGGCACCCGAGAGGGAGCCACGGTTACTGAACTGACGCAGGCCGTTGGTGTCGAAAAAGCCGCCAATGATCAGCAGCTGCGTCGTGATCAGAGCAATAGAGAAGGTGACCAGCCAGATGGCAAGCCGGTTGCCCGGTTGACCATGAGCGACCTCCATGGTGGCTGCACGTAGGCAAAAACGCGATTGCTGTGCTGCAAGGCCAAAAATAATGCCAATAACTAAACCGCCCAGCAGGAGCAGATATTCTTCTCCGAACTGGGTTATCAATGCTTCAAAATTCATGGTTTGATGTAGGCGAAACGCTTCTGGTTCTGAAGTTCGGTAATGCGAACCACGCCTGATTTGGTGAACGTGGCTTCAAGAACGAACTTGGATTTATCGATGTTTTTCTTCTCGATCGTCAGCTCGCAGACTTCGAAGTCGACGCCACGGGTTTTCAGATCAGAGACCAGCGAAGCGTACTCCAGATTGTTCTTGTCGTCACGCGCTCCCTCGATGAGGAATTCCACCCCATCACCCAGGGCAACCACCGTGATTTTGGTCTTGGGTGCGACATCCAGGTGGTTGCGCAGGCTGCGCAGGGTGCGGGTTGCCTGAGTGGCCGTATCATCCACATGATAAACCACCTTGTCCGCCGCCATGGCCAGTGTCGTGCTCGCCGAGAGCACCAGGCCGATTAACAGAGTTTTGAAGCGGAACAGGGTGGTTTGCATGAATGACTCCTTGAGGATCAGAACTTGTTGTAGGCCTCGATACCAGGGTTGCCGGACACATTCTTCAGTGTCGGCTGATTAATCTGCACCGGCTTGATGTTTTTCTTGCTGCGCAGGTTTTTGGCCACCACGTCCCAGATCGGCTCGCCGGCCATGCCGCGAGACTCTTCCGCAACGGGTGCCCAACCGGCAACCTTGTACTTTTTGCTGGCATCGATCAGTTTGCCGTTCAGACGCATATTGGTGATGCGCTGACCCGCCTTGGCCGATGGGTCACAAGTGTACTGCATGCCGCCGACGCGAACCATGTCGCCACCCTGCTGATAGTAGGGGTCCGGGTTAAATAGGTTGTCACAGACGTCTTCCATGATTTCCTTGATCTGCGCACCAGTCAGGTTGGAGACGGTGACATAGGGGTAGGTAATCGCGGTCTGGTCCAGCACATGTTCCATGGTGATGGATTCTCCCGGCAGTACCGTGGTGCCCCAGCGGAAGCCCGGCGAGAAAGCCATTTCGGCATTCTTTTCCTGCATCAGCGCGTTCAGAATGAGTTGATCGAAGCTCCCGTTGAAGTTGCCGCGGCGGTAGAGCAATCCTTCGGAGACTGCGAGTTTTTCGTCCAGTTTTTCGATGTAAGGGGCACGAATCTTCTTGATCATCTGATCCATGGCCGGATCAGCCGGCAGGAGGTTCGAGAAGACTGGCATCAGGCGGTAGCGGTAATCGGCGATACGACCATCGCGCACATCCAGATCCAGTACGCCCAGATACTTGCCATTGGAGCCGGCGTTCATGACCAGGGTTTTGCCACCCGGGTTCTGGACAAGGGTCGGCTTCGGCACACCATCGTGGGTGTGGCCGCCGAAGATGGCGTCGATGCCGCGCACGCGGGAGGCCATCTTGAGGTCAACGTCCATGCCGTTGTGGGAAATCACCACAACCACTTTGGCACCCTTACCACGAGCTTCGTCCACCATGGCCTGCATGTTTTCTTCCTGGATACCGAAGGTCCAGTCAGGCACAAAGTAACGCGGGTTGGCAATGGGGGTATAGGGGAAGGCCTGGCCGATGACGGCCACTTTGGTGCCATTAACCTCACGCATGGCGTAGGGCTTGAACACCTGATCGCCGAAGTCGGCCGTCTTGATGTTCTGGGCCACGATGTCAATGTGGCCCGCAAAATCCTTGTTGGAAATTTCCAGAACGCGATCTGCGCCGTAGGTACATTCCCAGTGTAGGGTCATGATGTCAACGCCGAGCAGCTTGGCGGCATCCACCATATCCTGGGCGTCGGTCCATAGGGCCGTGCCGGAACCCTGCCAGGTATCACCACCATCAAGGAGCAGGGCGCCCGGCCGGTTGGCCCGGACTTTTTTGACCAGGGTCGACAGGTGGGCGAAGCCGCCCACCTTGCCGTAAATACGGGCCAGCTTCTCGAAATCCAGATAGGTAAACGCGTGGGCGTCGAGGGTGTTGGCCTTGAAGTTGAAGTGATTCAGGAAATAATCACCGACCAGATGCGGGACTTGGCCCCGCATGCTGCCAATGCCCAGGTTGACATTGGGTTCACGGAAATAGATTGGGTTCAGCTGGGCGTGGCAGTCCGTGATGTGAAGTAGAGAGACGTTGCCGAAAGCGGGAGCTTCATAATAGCTGGCAGCGGCAGTTTCAGCCTGTGCATCACGGGTGGGGAGGGCCATGCCCGAAGCAGCGGCTGCGGCCAGCAGCTGCAAAAAAGAACGACGATCCATCTTCGGTAATCTCCGGCGATTTTTTTGAACGGCTTGCTGATTTACTTGTTAACGGGCGACTCAGGATCCAGCAGCAGAGCTACCAAGTCACGAATCTCTGCTTCGGACAGAATACCCATAGCGCCCGCACGCGGCATCAGGGAACATAGATTGGTCGCCTTGGCGTTATAAATCTTGCCCCACGTATATTTGATAATGTCTTCCGAGTTGCCGCGGAGTTTGCCGTAGTTATACAGGCTTGGGCCGATGGTGCCGTAGGAGAGCTCTTCCTTGGTGATCTGGTGGCAGTTGTAACAGTTGCCACCGTTAACCGTGTCAGCCTTGTCGGTCCAGGTCAGGCCACGGCCACTCTGGGCAATTTTCTCGCCTTTTTTCCAGTCGCCCATCATTTTGCCGTCAGCCGGATATTTGATGGAAGCCTGATTTTCTGCCTGCAGCTTATCGCGCAGTGCAGCGTTTTTCTCGCTATAGGCTGTGAACGGGTTGGAACACAGCTTCTGTGTCGCATCCTGATTCAGGCGATCCAGCTTGGCAATGCCTTTCGCCTGGAAGCTACTTTGCATCATGGCATCAAAGCTGGCGTCGCCAGCGCCCAGGCCCCAAGAGCCATCTTTGGGCATGGCGGGCGGTGCAGCGAAGGCCGAACCAGCGGAAATGGTCGTCAGCAGCGAGAGTGCGACCACGGTTTTCTTATTCATCGTCATCATCACGGTCTCCTTAGCGCTTGATACCGGGGGTCTGCATGACCGCACCATTCGAATTGCCAGCCATAAACGAGGAAATGGCAATCGTCACATCCGATGCGTAGATCGGTTCGGGGAAACGTTGTTGACGGAAACAGTCGTTAATACGCCATTGCATGCTCCACATCTGGCCAGAGCTGACGCGGTAAGCCGGCCAGGTTGTCCAACCTTTGGCTGCACCTTCGGCACTCGGAATGTAGGGCAGATCCTGCAGGCGGATACGCTTGCCTTCCTGTCCGTGACAGGTGGCGCAGGCAAAATCATAAGGGCCGGATTCGAAATAGAATAAGCGGCGACCCAAGTCATACATCTGTTTTTCTTTCGGGTGGGCCAGAGAGACCTTAACCTTCATACCTTTGGACTCCGAAGAGACGTAAGCTGAAAGCGCCACCAGATCTGCTTTTTTCGGTGAGGTGAAGGAGGCTTTGACAATCTCGGTGGTGTCCACCCCCTGCAGCTTTTCCATGCAGGTCAGCAGCCGGGATTCGAGATCCTGAACTTTATTGGTGTCTTTAAAATAGCGCGGCAGCTGGGCATAGGCACCTTTGACCTTGCCCGGGCCAAGACCCAGATCACATTTTTCCAGAGAGGCATCTTTCGGGCCTGCCTTCTTCTTCCAGATTTCAGCGCCCGAATCCACGTACAGGTCGGCGGGGTTGCCATCCTGCAGGGCTTCGCGATATGCCTCAATGCCGGCGGTGGTGTTGTCCTGAGCCTGGGCTCCGACAGCAAAGACGGCCGCTGCTGCAAGCAGCGTGGCCTTCATATGTTGAGAACGCATGGGTGTCTCCCCTCTCTGTTTTTTTGTGATCTGGGTTTTCAGGGTCGATGGTCGATTACGAAACGGTCGCTTCGTCCGTACGCTTATCGCCCTTGTTATCGGTCCAGGTGCAAACAACCTTGTCACCAGCTTTGCCACCCTTGACCTTGAACGCTACGTACGGGTTCTTCGAAACCGACGGACCCCATTCAGCGGTCATAACATTCTTGCCAGCCAGTTCAACTTTGACTTCATTAATGAACCAGGCCGGAATCACTGCACCGGACGAATCCTTGCGCTGACCGGTTTCCATTTCGTGGTTCATGAGGATCTTGATTTCAGTCACGCCGTCTTTGTTTGCAGCGCGGATTTTCATCGGATTTGCCATGTCTATCTCCAGTTATCTTTAATTGATGGTGTCAGAGCAGGGGATTAACCGCCGCAGCCGCCCAGCGTGACCTTGATTTCCTTGGTGGCGGTGTAGTACTTGCCGCCAGCCTTGACCAGAACAGTCACGTTCGAGGTTTGACCCATCTTGATACGGGTGGTGACTTCCGGAAGGGTGTCCGGTGTGAGGTTGAACAGGGCAACCAGGGCACTCGGGTTCTTTTCAACCAGAATCGAGATCTGTTCGGTGTTGGCCAGCTTGCTGATAGCCTGGATCGGCACGACGGCACCGTTTTCAGCGATATCCGAAGCAACGATCTGGACATCGCCACTGTTGCTCGGTGAACCGGCGCCCAGAGCACTGTAGGTATCGCTCAGAGTTTTAGCTTCAAAAGCAGCCTTGTTCCAGGCAGCAAAAGCCATTGGCGACATCGCGGCACCGAAGGCCATGATGCCCAGGCCGCCGGCAGCTTTGAGAATCTGACGGCGGTCGAAACGTGTAGTGTTGGTGTTCATTCCAATCTCCTATGGGTTACTGCGAATAAAAAGGTTACTGCGTCGGTGCACCGGACAGGATCCACTTGACCAGTGCCTGTGCGTCCGAATCTTTCAGGTCAGTCTGTGGCGGCATCGGCATGGAACCCCATACGCCCGCACCGCCATTCTTGACCTTGGTCACGAGCTTGCTGGTGGCATCCTGACCCTTGTACTTGTTGGCGACTTCATTGAAGCCGGGGCCGACAATTTTCTGGTTGATGCCATGGCAGGCCAGACAGCCTGACTTTTCAGCAAGTGCGTAATCCGGATTATGCGCCGGTTTAGCGGCAGCACCACCGGCCGAGCCCTGGCCACGGGTCTGGCCGAAAGGACGGAACTGCGGTGCCAGTTCACCGTGCGAAGTCTGGGCATAATCCGGCAGTGTCGAGCTGACCTTGGCGGCCGGCTTGCAGTTAGTCATACAGGTGGTGTTCTTGGTATCCGGCGGAGTTGCGGTCACCAGACCCGATTTACCAGGCCACATGGCGTGCTTGCGTACCATGCCATTGCGGTTAGGCATCAGCTTCTGCACATCCTTGATATTACTGTCGCTGAGGGTAAAGTCGTCAGGCACCACTTCGGCCAGATTCAGCAGATAGGCCAGGACGGCATAGACCTCGTCGTCGCTCAGTGTCTTGGGGGCATTCCAGGGCATGGCGCGGTGAATGTAATCCCACAAGGTCGACAGTGACGAGACCTTCATGATGGTCGTGCGGCCCGGATAGTCGTTGCGCTTCAGATTAGCGACATTACCGGTTTTGACGTCGTCCTTGGTTGTGCCACCAACCAATGGGGTAAAGACGGTGTTGTTTTCACCAAACGTGCCATGACAGCTGGCACATTTATTTTCCCAGATCACCTGACCTTGTTCGACGCTACCCGATCCTTTGGGCAGGCCCTTGAAATCTGGGCGCACGTCAATATCCCACGCTTTGACTTCGGCCGGGGTCGCCGCACGGCCCACACCTGCATAGTTGTCAGCGGCAGTTGCCTGGGTGGCGAACAGTAGTGGCACGAGGGCCAGCGCAAATGCGGGCTTCATGGCATTAGAGAACTTGAACATTGCTCACATCTCCGTTTTCAGCGACACCCCAGGACTGGATGGCATTGTTGTGATAGATCGAACGGGTGCCGCGTACGGCACGTAACTGACCATAAGACGGCTGAACGTAACCGGTGTCATCCACAGCACGCGATTGCAGGATGGCGGTTTTGCCATCCCAGTTCCAGGGCAGGCTGAAGCGCGTCAGTGCTTTGGACTGAATCGGGGTTTCAAGCTTCGCGCGCTTCCAGTTGATGCCGCCATCGGTAGAGACATCCACCTGCTTGATCTTGCCGCGTCCCGACCAGGCCAGACCGGAAATGGTGTAGTAACCCTTTTCCAGCATTTTCTGACCACCCGACGGGGTACAGATGACGGACTTACACTCCTGAATCGAGGTGTACTGGCGATGCTGGCCGTCCGGCAACAAATCAATGTAGTGGACGGCTTCGTCTTTGGTGGCATACGGCTGATCACCGACTTCGATACGACGCAGCCACTTGACCCACGAAACACCTTGAACACCCGGCACCACCAGACGCAGCGGATAACCGTTTTCCGGGCGTAGCATTTCACCGTTCATGCCATATGCAACGATGACTTCGTCATTCAGAACCATTTCCATCGGAATGGTACGGGTCATGGCCGAGCCATCAGCCCCTTCGGCCAGCACAAATTTCTTGGTCATGTCGGCGCCGCAGTCTTCCAGCAACAGACGAAGCGGCACACCAGTGAATTCGCTACAGGACAGCATGCCGTGGGTATATTGCACAGTCGGCACGGCAACGTTGCCCCATTCCATCCCCGTATTAGCACCACACTCAATGAAGTGGATGCGCGACACGAATGGCATACGCATGATGTCGTCCATCGTGTAGACCTTGGGCTTTTTCACGAACTCAGGGCTAGAGCCGTTGACCATCAGGCGATGCATAGACGGATCAATGTCGTACCAGCCCTGATGGTGGCGTTCGAAGTGCAGACCCGAGGCCGTGATGATGCCGAACATGCTCTGCAGTGGCGAGAACGACACACTAGACTGTGTGGTTTGCGTCAAACCGGGGCTTGGGCGACGAATAACTTCGGATTCAAATTTAGAGGGCAGGCCGTAAGGAGCGGTGGCAACGCCCTTGCCGAGCGTAGTTGCCCAGGTTTGCGGTTGTAGAATATACGGGTCGCCCGATTGGGCGTCGACCAGTCCGGAGCCAGCGTGGGCAAAGGCAGTACGACCGGTTACCGCGGCAGCCACCGCCGCCATAAATGAGCCGCGCAGAAAGTCACGGCGACCTTTGGTGACCTGTTCGACTTCGGTCGGTGTCAGAAAATTCTCTGGCGCTTTCTGGATTCGCCCCGGTTTCTGGAGACCTTCCGGCGTCTCGATCGGGGTCAGCTCATCTTGTTTTGCCATTGCCACTCCTTGTGCCCATCGGAAATTGATTAAGTGAGAAATAGATTATATTGCACTATACTCAACGTATTGCCTTTTAACATCTTGCGATGCAATATATTTGTCACGTTTTCGGGTGAAACCTTTGTGAAAAAAATTCTGTTGGGCTTTGCTTTTTTTATTGGCGTGCATGGATACACTTTTGGATCGGATAATTCATTATCCGACATACCGTATTTCAACTGGCAAGCCTTACACCTTGCTGACGCCGTGAAGGAGGTTCGGGGTGATGGGTCCCGCAAGATTGCCGTCTTTACGGAACCGGAATGTGGGTATTGCCGCAAGTATGAGAAAACGCTGCAAAAGGTCGACAACGTAACAATCTACCGTTTTCTTATGCCCCTTGATACTAAAAGCATGGCCCGATCGATTGAACTCTGGTGTTCAGGAAATACGAACGCAGATCGGCTGAATCATCTGCTTGTTGCAATGCATGAACGTCATGCGCGATTTGCTGCAGCACCCTGTGCTAATCCCATTGCAGACAATATGCGCTTTGGCAAGAAGTACGATATCTATCTGACACCCACGACCATTGGCGCTGATGGCCGGCTCGTGCAGGGTTATCTACCGCTTGCCAATCTGGAGCGTTGGCTGTCCGGACGTGGGGCATTCGACAAATAAAAAAGCGGATCCGAAGATCCGCTTGGCTGAAAAGTATTCAGGCAAAGATCAGAAGTCACCTTCAACAATCGGGAAGCCCAGAGCCGCCCAATCCAGCATGCCGCCACGATAGTAATAAATCTTATTCACCGGGAAGCCATCACGGGTCATAGCAGCAATCGCTGTGGGGCTCTGTGGGCAAACAGGGCCATTACAGAATGCGTAGACTTTCTTGGCTTTGCTGCAGTCCCACTTGGCAGCTTTCTTGGTGCAGCCCAGCTCATCCATACGGGTAGCAACCTGCGTGTAAGGGATATGATAGGTGTTGGGGATCGTACCCTTGACGCGGTCGTCCGGTTCGCGCATGTCAACAATAAGTACATCCTTGTCGTTCATGCCTTCCAGTATTTCGATTTCCGTAATTGGCGTCACACCCTTTTGCGGAATCAGTGGCTGCAGCCAACCGGCATTTTTAGCGCAAGAGGTCATGGTACGTGTGATCGTATAAGGGCCTTTTTTGGTCTGGATCACAAATTCTTTGCTCTCACCGATGATCCGCAGCTTTTCGGGTGCGGCGGTTTGTGCAAAAGCGGTCACTGATACTGCGGCCAGAGCGATGCCGGCGATGATTTTTTTCATGGTTGTCTCCTCGTGTGCTGAGTAAGCAATCAGGCTTTGAACCTGCCTATTGTGAAATCAATTTATACCACGTAAATCACAACGTGGTTCAGTCGATTCAGAATTAAACATAGTATCCCGCAGTGCACTATGTTTTTCGAATACATGTCTAGGACAGCGTTTTCAGATGCTGGATGATTTCTCCGGCCATTGGTTGAGCATCGCCGTAGAGCATGCGGCAATTATCCGTATAGAACAGTGCATTTTCCACGCCGGAATAGCCCGCTCCCTTGCCACGTTTGATCACAATCACATTCTGGGCCAGGTCAGCATCCAGAATCGGCATACCGTAGATGGGGCTGGATTTGTCCGTGCGAGCAATCGGGTTAACGACATCATTAGCGCCAATGACCAAGGCGACATCACATTGGGGGAATTCCCCGTTGATTTCTTCCAGGTCAAAGATCTTGTCGTACGGCACACCGGCTTCGGCGAGCAGGACGTTCATATGACCGGGCATACGCCCTGCCACGGGATGAATGGCAAATTTGACTTCAACGCCAGCCTCTTCCAGAAGGGCGGTCATTTCCCAGACCTTATGCTGGGCATGCGCGACCGCCATCCCGTAACCCGGGATGATGATCACTTTGCTGGCATATCGCATCATAGCTGCTGCATCCATGGCGCTGACTTCTTTCATGGTGCCATCGATCGCCTGACCACCATCGCCGCTACCCGTGATCGGCGTGAACAGGATGTTGGTGAGTGGGCGATTCATGGCTTTGGCCATCAACTGGGTGAGGAGAGTCCCGGCTGCGCCGACCACAATGCCGGCAATGATGAGCGCCGGGTTGCCCAGCACATAGCCTTCAAAGCCAACCGCCAGCCCGGTAAAGGCATTGAAGAGTGAAATCACCACAGGCATGTCGGCGCCACCGATAGGGAGCGTGACAATCAGACCCAGCGCCAAAGCGACGATAAAGAAGGCATAGATCAATTCCGGTTGTGCAGGTGCCATCAACACCATGGCTGCACCTAGAAGGAGGGCAATACCGGCGAGTACAACGTTGACCGTATTTTGTGCCGGTAGGCGGTGTGCTTTTTTAAGAACACCTTGTAATTTTGCCCATGCCACGCAGGAACCTGTGAAGGATACGGCACCGATCAGGGCGCCAATGACCGCCAGCAGTGTCACGATGGTCGAGTGCACATCGCCGCGGGCAAATTCAATCGCGGCGATGGCCGCTGCGGCACCGCCCCCCATGCCGTTGTAGATGGCCACCATCTGCGGCATGTCAGTCATCTGGACTTTTTTGCCAGAGAGCCATGCGGCAGCACCACCGATGAGAAGTGCAGCGAGCATCAACGCAATATTCTGCAAACCTGGGATGAGGAAGGTACCTGCGATGGCGACCAGCATGCCGTAGCCTGCCCAGACAATCCCCTTGCGGGCGCTAACGGGTGAGCTCATGCCTTTCAAGCCGACGATGAAAAGAATGGCGCCGATGAGCCACGCACCTTGTACAGTGATCGGGAGTGACATTTATGCGCCCTCCTTTTTCTTGAACATACCGAGCATACGTTCGGTCACCACATAGCCGCCAGCAGCGTTAGCCGCGCCTAAGGCAACGGCAAAGAAGCCGATGGCCTGCTCGAGAACCGTTTCAGCCTGTCCTAGGGCAATCATGGCGCCCACGACCACCACACCATGAATAAAGTTTGAACCGGACATCAGTGGGGTGTGCAGGATCACCGGAACCTTGGAGATGATCTCGTAACCGGTAAATGCCGCGAGCATGAAGATATAGAGTGCAAGCAAACCATCCATAATTAGTCTCCCAGGGCTTGTTTAACGCTCACGTGGGTTGTTACTCCCTCGCGGCACAGAACGGTGCCGGCCAGCACCTCATCGTCCCAGTCAAAACGCAGTGTGCCGTCCTGGATAAAGGGCGACAGAAAGTTGTAGAGGTTACGGCTGTAGAGTTCCGAAGCGTGCGTTGGCATTCGCGAGGGCAAATTTAGTGGTCCGTGGATGTTGACGTCATTAGCAATGATGTGTTCGCCCGCTTGCGTCAGCTCGCAGTTGCCACCGGACTCTGCTGCCATGTCAACCACGATGGCACCATATTTCATTCGGGCGATCATCTCTCGGGTAATGATGACCGGTGCCTTCTTGCCGGGAATCGCGGCAGTGGTGATGACCACATCCGCTGCAGCCACAGCCTTCGCCAGTTTTTCTGCCTGTTGGGCTTTTTCATCAGCAGAGAGCTCGCGCGCATAGCCACCTGTACCATCGGCTGAAACACCGGTATCGACAAATTTGGCGCCAAGGGATTCGATCTGTTCCCGTGCCGCAGCCCGAACATCGTAGGCCTCGACCATGGCACCCAGACGCTTGCAGGTGGCAATGGCCTGCAAACCGGCGACACCGGCGCCGATGACCAGCACGCGGGCAGGGCGGATCGTGCCGGCAGCGGTCGTCAACATCGGAAAGAACTTGGTGCAGCGGGCGGCGGCAATTAAGCCGCACTGGTAGCCAGCACAGGCACCCTGTGAGGATAGAGCATCCATACTTTGTGCACGGGAAATTCGCGGCAGAAGCTCCAGGGCAAAGACGGTAAGCTTCTTCCGGTTGAAGGCATCGAGGCGCTCGCGGCTTTCATAAGGGCGCATCAGTCCGATCACTACGCTGCCGTCCGGGATGGCTTCAATCTCAGTGAGCGTGGGGGGCGTGACACGCAGAATTAGTCCAGCCTGGCGATAGGCTGTGCTCAGACCATCGACCAAGCCGACATCACTGTAATCGGTATCTATAAAATGACTTTCCGCCCCAGCGCTCTGTTCAATATCAATCTGAGCACCGAGCGCCAGAAACTTCCTGGTGACCTCAGGAGACAGTGCAACCCGTTTTTCTGCGCCTTCAGTTTCTCTGGCGACGGCAATCTTCAGTGGCATGCAAACTCCCTGCAGGGGTCAATGATTTGGATGGTTTATTTGAAGCTGTTTCGTATTTTTCGGGTGAGCATGGCAACGGCCAGCAACACCAGGGGGGTGGCAATGCCAGTCGCCAGTTCGACGTCATGGAGCAGTCCCATGGTTTTCATGGCTTTGAAAACATAAGCGGCCAGGCCGATGCCGTAATAACTGATGGCAACAATGGAGAGGCCTTCTACCGCCTGTTGCAGGTGCAACTGATGTTTCGAGCGCTTTTCCATGGAAGCCAGCAGTTGCGAATTCTGGGCTTCACGAGCGATCTCGACCCGTGTTTGCAGCAATTGGCTGATGCGGGAGACCCGGTGTGAAGTTTCGCGGATACGGAGTGAAAAAGCGCTACAGGTTTTCATGGCGGGTACCAGACGGCGCTCCATGAATTCCCCGAAGCCCTGAATGCCCTTCAGATTAGTTTCATGGAGATCGCTGATCCGTCGTTGTACGAGCTGAAAATAGGCATCGCTGGCCGAGAGACGATATTGGGTGCTCGATGACAGTGCCTCAATGGCCGATGAGATCTTAGAAATGCGTTGTTGCAGTTCTAGATCCCGTGATTGTTCATTCGCAAGGTCTTCGGAGGGCGTCGCCAATTGCCGGCTGACATCAATCAGGGCCTGCTCTTGCGTCGCCAGGACGGGAAAGGACTCCTGAACCTCTGGTAGGGATAGCAAGGCCATCATTCGGTAGGTTTCAATCTCCACCAGCGCCTGCAGCTGTCGGCCCGCCTGCCGTGATCCCATGGCTTTATTCATGAAGATCATCTTGGTACGCCCCGCTGGGTCGAAGCGGAAATCAGTGAAAGCCGCACCTGCTTCGCGAGCGATCCGGCCTCCGATCACGGTATTGCCTGAAAAACAGGGGGCAATTTCGTGAACTGAAGGGAAGTGCTCTGTCTGACAGACCCGGATGTTCATTGCAACCAGCAGCTGGCCTGGTAGGCGGTGTAGCCACTGATCCAGATTGCAGCAAAAGGTGGCGGCTTCGGCAGGATCGTTGCTGGCCGTTTGCTGGAAGAACCACCAGGATGAGAACTCACCATGACGTTCGTATTTGACGCGGAAGCGCAGCCCTTCCGGGGCGCCCTGGCAAACATTGGGATCGACGGCAACGTCGAACTCGATATTATTACCCTGCAGGGTCGGGCAGGCGTCGCCGCCCAGCGAGTCGCAGAGGTCGCGAATGATGACTTCTTCCTGTAGCCGTTTGCCACTGGTATTGACCAGGGCCAGGTACAGGATGTGTTCGTTGGGCCATAGGGCAACGGGCGGCCGCGCGTGCAGCTCGTCGTTAAGACGTAACCGGTCAGGGTAGGCTTCGGGCATGCGTGCTTGGTTCATAGCCCGATATATTACAGAATATGAAAGTGATTTCCTATTCTTTGTAATGTGCAAGTGCACATCGTCTGCCAAGTGTTTGCCCGACAGGGCTACCAGCACTTAATAGTGCTTACAGTGCTTGTGTTCTTGGGTATCCAGCGCTTCATCATCATAAGAGACCGGCCCGTGCGAGCACAGTGCATGTCCCTGAACCCAGTCACTATCCCCATCTAGGTAATGCTCCTGTTTCCAGATTGGAGCGCGATGTTTGATTTCTTCAATCATGAAGCGACAGGCACGGAATGACTCATCCCTGTGCGGTGAGCTGACGGCGATGAGGATGCTGATCCCCTGAATATCCAGCCGACCCTTGAAGTGCTCGATATAGATATTCAGCTTTTCGCCCCAGCGTTGGCGCGCCTCGGTGGCGAGTTCCTTGAAAACGTTGAGCGTCAGCTCATCGTACACATCGTACGAGACGCCTTGCACGGGCTTCCCCAGGTTGAGGTTACGCACGGTTCCGATAAACAGATCAGCAGCGCCATGGGCATCATCCGCCACAAAATCTACCGCAGTCTGTACCTCAATGGGTTGCGTAGCGACAGCAAAAAAATCTTTACCACTCATATCAGCCTCCACATACGGGGGGAAGGATGGCCAACTGGGTGTCTGCCGTCAGTGATGCCTCTGGGCTCAGCACGGCGTGATCATCTGCCAGCGCCGATTTTTCCAGCAGTTCCAGATCGTTAAAGGCCGGGTTTAATGACTGCAAGCTTCGCCCGAGCGCGCTTTTAATCTGCGAGACAGAAGCACCACTCGGCACCGTCAACTGAACCGGTGCATGATGAAATTTGCGAAAGGCACCGAACAGGCGCACATGAATCTGAATGGTTTGAGTCATCTCAGCATCCTACGCTTTTTTAGCCACCGATTTTTTAGGGGACTTGGTTTTCAAAGCCGGCGTGGCGAGGACCGGGGTGTTCTGAAGCAGGATGTTCAGGAAATGCCCCGTATGGCTACCCGGCGTTGCCGCGACTCTTTCCGGGGTACCTTCGGCAATAATACGGCCACCACCGGCACCACCTTCCGGCCCTAGGTCAATGACCCAGTCGGCTGTTTTGATGACATCTAGATTGTGTTCAATCACCACGACGCTGTTGCCATGCTCTGTCAGACGATGCAGAACCCCCAGCAGCAGACGGATGTCCTGGAAGTGGAGGCCAGTCGTCGGCTCGTCGAGGATGTACAGCGTGCGGCCGGTATCGCGTTTGGACAGTTCGAGCGACAGCTTGACCCGTTGCGCTTCGCCGCCGGAAAGGGTGGTGGCGGACTGGCCCAGCTGGATATAGCCCAAGCCCACATCCATCAGTGTCTTGAGTTTGCGGGCCACCGTGGGTACAGCGCTGAAGAATTCCAGCGCATTTTCCACCGTCATCTGCAGAATCTCGTGGATGTTTTTACCTTTATAGTGAATTTCCAGGGTTTCCCGGTTATAGCGTTTGCCGTGGCATACGTCACAAGGTACATACACGTCCGGTAGGAAGTGCATTTCCACTTTGATCACGCCATCACCCTGGCAGGCCTCGCAACGACCGCCGCGAACATTAAAGGAGAATCGACCGGGTTCGTAACCGCGTGTACGCGATTCCGGTACGCTGGAGAACAGTTCGCGGATCGGAGTGAGCAGGCCGGTGTAAGTCGCCGGGTTGGAGCGTGGGGTACGGCCAATCGGGCTCTGGTCGACATTGATGACCTTGTCGATCTGCTCCAGACCGTTGAGTTCTTCATAAGGTGCCGGATCCAGGCTGCTGCCATAGAGGTGTTTGGCGCACACGGCATAGAGCGTGTCGTTGATGAGCGTCGATTTGCCGGAACCGGATACCCCGGTAATGCAGGTGAAGAGTCCTAGCGGAATCGTCAGATCGGTGCCTTTCAGGTTGTTACCCGTCGCCTGTTTCAGTTGCAATAGGCGTTCCGGGTCCGGTGCTTTGCGGTTGGTCGGCACGTGGATCGCTTCGCGGCCGGACAAAAAGGCCCCGGTCATCGAGTCGGGGTTGGCGCAGATTTCAGCCGGTGTACCTTCCGCCACAATACGCCCACCGTGGACACCCGCACCGGGCCCCATGTCGACCACGTAGTCTGCCAGGCGGATGGCGTCTTCATCATGCTCGACCACAATGACGGTATTACCCAGATCCCTCAGGCGTTTGAGGGTGGCTAGCAGGCGATCATTGTCGCGCTGATGTAAACCGATCGAGGGCTCGTCCAGCACGTACATCACGCCGGTCAGACCCGAGCCGATCTGTGATGCCAGGCGGATCCGCTGGGCTTCACCGCCAGACAGGGTATCGGCCGAGCGCTCCAAAGACAGGTAATCCAGGCCGACGTTGATCAGAAACTCCAGTCGGGCCGTAATTTCCTTGAGGATCTTGTCGGCAACTTGCGCGCGTTGACCCTGGAGTTTGAGATCTGCGAAATAGTCCCGGCAATCGCGCAGCGGTAAGCGGCTGATCTCATAGAGGGTGCGTTCCCCCACCTGAACGTAGCGGGCTTCCTTGCGCAGACGTGCACCTTCACAAGACGGGCAGACCGTATCGCTGACATATTTGGCCAGCTCTTCGCGCACCGTCGATGACTCGGTTTCACGATAACGACGCTCCAGATTCGGAATAATCCCTTCGAAAGTATGTTCACGGACAGTCAGCTTGCCACGCTCGTTCAGGTACTGGAAGGGCAGGCTTTCCTCACCGGAGCCGAAGAGAATGATCTGCCGGGTCTCTTCGGGCAGTTCGTTAAATGGCGTGGCAACATCAAAGCCATAGTATTCGGCCAGGGCAATCACCATCTGGAAGTAGAACTGGTTGCGGCGATCCCAACCGCGAATAGCACCGGAGGACAGCGATAGTTCCGGATGGGCAACGACCCGTTTGGGGTCAAAGAACTGAATGACACCGAGGCCGTCACACTTCGGGCAGGCACCCATCGGGTTGTTGAACGAAAAGATCCGGGGCTCTAGCTCCTGCAGGGCGAAATTGCAGTGCGGGCAGGAAAAACGGGCGGAAAACAGATGTTCTTCACCCGTGTCCATATTCAATGCGATAGCGCGGCCATCGGCATGGCGCAGTGCGACTTCAAAGCTTTCGGCCAAACGCTGACGAGTATCTTCACGCACTTTCAAGCGGTCAATCACCACATCAATATGGTGTTTCTTGTTCTTGTCCAGCTTGGGTAGCGCATCGATTTCATGGATCTCGCCATCGATGCGTAGACGCACAAATCCTTGGGCGCGAAGTTCGGCAAATAGATCCACTTGCTCCCCTTTGCGGTTGGCAACCACCGGGGCCAGGATCATCAGTTTGGTTTCTTCCGGCATGGCAAGCACGTGGTCCACCATCTGGGAGACGGTCTGCGCCTGGAGCGGCAGGTGGTGCTCAGGGCAGTACGGGGTGCCGGCGCGGGCAAAGAGCAGGCGCAGGTAGTCGTGAATCTCGGTCACCGTGCCCACGGTGGAGCGCGGGTTGTGGCTGGTGGCTTTCTGTTCGATGGAAATGGCCGGTGACAGACCTTCGATCAGATCGACATCCGGTTTTTCCATGAGTTGCAGAAACTGGCGGGCGTAAGCCGACAGGCTTTCGACATAGCGGCGCTGTCCTTCGGCATACAGCGTGTCAAAGGCGAGAGAGCTTTTGCCCGAGCCGGACAGGCCGGTGATCACAATCAGTTTGTGACGGGGCAGGTCCAGATTGATGTTCTGCAGGTTGTGCGTGCGTGCACCGCGAATGCGGATGTCGTCCATATCGGGTTCCGGTATATCAGAAAGCGTTCAGGCCTCAGGGAAAATGCAGGCCAACTGGTAATATTACGCGGCTGTCTTTGTGCGCCGCAACTGGCGGTGCAAATTTTGTCTGATTAACTCCTGATGGCTGCTTTAGGCGGCCAATAATGATTTCATGTCTCAAGACGCCATCCGTATCAAAGAACCCATGCTGCCCGAAGAGCGTCGCGCCGCACTGGGCCTGGCTGCCATCTTCGCGCTACGCATGCTGGGTCTGTTTATTGTGCTGCCAGTTTTTGCCGTGGCGGCCCGCGATCTGACCGGCGGGCAGGATGCTGCCGCTGTCGGTCTGGCGCTCGGTGCCTATGGCCTGACGCAGGCCTGTCTACAGTTACCCTTCGGCATTCTGGCCGATCACTGGGGCCGTAAGCCGGTCATTGCCTGTGGCCTCGTGCTCTTCGTTCTGGGGAGCGTGCTGTGTGCCACCGCGGATTCCATCACTGCCATGACCTGGGGGCGTATGCTGCAGGGGAGTGGGGCGATTTCCGCCGCCATCACGGCGTTGGTGGCCGATCTGACGCGCGACAGCCAGCGTAGCAAGGCCATGGCCATGGTGGGGGGCTCCATCGCTCTGATGTTTGCCCTGTCGTTGGCTGTGGCGCCGGTGCTCTATGGCTGGATGGGGTTGGGTGGTCTGTTCTGGTTTACCTGCGCCCTCGGCCTGGCGGCATTCTGGGCCCTGTTCCGTTTAGTGCCCGCTGCGCCTGCGCTACCGGGGCCGGTACCCGGTACTTTGATGCAGGTCCTTCGGGAGCCGCGACTTTTCCGACTGAATGTGGGCGTGTTTATCCTGCATGCCATTCAGATTGCCATGTGGGTTGCTGTACCGGCCCTGTTGATCCAGCTCGCGGGGATTCCCCTACAAAGTCACTGGATGATTTACGTACCGGCGGTCGTGGCCTCATTTTTCGTCCTCTGGCCGGCCATGATGCAGGCTGAGCGGTATAAGCGCATGGCACCGGTTTTTGCCTTGGCAGTCTTATTGCTGCTCGTGGTGCAGCTGGGCTTTATCGGCGTCCTGCAATCGGGCATCACCAGCGATATGCTGGCGATGGGGCTCATTCTGACGCTCGTCGCGTTGTTTTTTTCGGGTTTTAATGTGCTGGAAGCCTTACAGCCATCATTGATTTCCCGGATTGCACCGGTGGCAGGCAAGGCCAGAGCGCTGGGTATTTACAACACCTTGCAATCCCTCGGTTTGTTTACCGGCGGTACCCTCGGTGGCTATTTACTGGAAACAGGGGGCTACATCGCCGTTTTTGCGGGTTGTGCTGTGCTGGCCCTGATCTGGTTGATGATTCTCATGAAATGGCCAGCGCGACTTCCGGCATAAACGCCGGCATGCTATTCTGATAACTCGGTAAGCCATCTTTTTGGCCGCTACACTCGTTCACTCTGGAGATACGTCTTATGGCATCGCTCAATAAAGTTATTCTCATCGGCAACCTCGGTGCAGACCCGGAAACCCGCTACACTACGTCTGGCGATGCCGTCTGTAATATCCGACTGGCGACCACCGATACATGGCGTGATAAGGCCAGCGGTGAGCAGCGTGAAGCTACCGAATGGCACCGTGTTGTTTTCTACCGTCGTCTGGCAGAAATTGCCGGCCAGTACCTGAAAAAAGGCTCACAGGTTTACATCGAGGGTCGGATCAAAACCCGCAAATGGCAGGATAAGGATGGCCAGGAGCGCTATACGACTGAAGTCGAAGCCACTGAGATGAAGATGCTGGGTCGCCGTGAAGGCCAGGGTGAGCCCGTCAGCCGTGATGATCCGTTTGCCCCGGCTGCGGCCGTGGGGGGCAATGCCAGCCGTCGCCCGCCGGCCAATGTCGCGGACCTGGACGACGATATTCCATTCTGATCTGTTTGTAACAATTCGGCGTTAGTGTCGTTCGTTCTTGGTAGTCGGGAGTCAGCATGTCTGCAGTAACGTCGAATTCAGAACACGGTGATAGCCAGAAGACGAGCATGAAACTGCTCGTCCTCGGGGCCTTGGGTGTGGTGTACGGTGATATCGGTACCAGCCCTCTCTATGCGTTCAAAGAAGTTTTTGCCGGAAACCATCCGATTCCTCTGACTGAGGCCAATGTGTTTGGCGGTCTGTCGATGATTTTCTGGGCGCTGATGATCATTGTCTCGCTCAAATACGTTGTTTTTATCCTGCGCGCCGATAACCGGGGCGAAGGCGGCATGATGGCGCTGATTGCGCTGGCCCTGCATGAGGCACAGGGGAAACCTAAGCGGGCCAAATGGATCATGCTGGCCGGGATTCTGGGAACGGCCATGTTCTATGGGGATGGCATGGTCACGCCGGCCATTTCCGTATTGGGGGCTGTTGAAGGTCTGGGCGTGGTGGCGCCTCAGTTACAAAGCGTGGTGATTCCCATCTCCATAATCATTCTGGCCGGCCTGTTCCTCTTTCAGAAACACGGTACCGCCAAGGTGGGGGCATTTTTTGGGCCGGTGATGGGTGTGTGGTTTGCGGTCTTGGCGACGATGGGGATCTTCAACGTCGTCCAGAATCCTTATGTGTTGCTGGCGTTGAACCCCATGTACGCCATTCATCTGCTGGTCGATAACCCGCATATGGCGGTGTATGCCATGGGGAGTGTGGTGTTGGCTGTGACGGGGGCTGAAGCTCTGTACGCCGACATGGGGCATTTCGGACGCAAGCCGATCCGCCTGGCATGGGCGTTCTTTGTGCTGCCGGCACTGGTGATCAACTATTTCGGGCAGGCCGCGCTGGTGTTGTCGACGCCTGAAGCGATGGATAACCCATTCTATATGGGCGTGCCTGAATATCTGCGTTTCCCGCTGGTCTGCCTGGCCACGTGTGCCGCAGTCATTGCCTCTCAAGCGGTGATTACCGGGGCGTTCTCTATGACGCGCCAGGCCATGCAATTGGGTTTCGTGCCGCGCATGCAGGTACAACATACCTCGGAAAAAGAGCAGGGCCAGATTTACATGCCAGGGGTAAATTGGTTGCAGCTCACCGCAGTGATTCTGCTGGTCCTGACCTTCAAATCCTCCAATAATCTGGCGGCAGCCTACGGTCTTGCCGTGACGGGGGATATGGTCATTACCTCGCTGCTAGCAGTGGTGGTGGCCGCAAAGATCTGGAAGTGGGGCTGGTACCGTGCCGCGCTACTGTTTGCTTTCTTCCTGGTATTCGAATTGATTTTCCTATGGGCGAACATCCAGAAGATTCCGGATGGTGGCTGGTTCCCGCTGGTCGCTGGCGTGGTGATCTTTACGATCATGACGACCTGGAAGCGCGGTCGTATGCTGCTGCGCAAGCGTCTGCGTAGTGAAGAGTTGCGTCTGGATGCCTTTGTCGGCAGCCTGGCGGTGGGGATGCCGACCCGCGTCCCGGGCACGGCAATTTTCCTCAATGCCGATGTGGAAGGTGTGCCGCATGCCATGCTGCATAACCTCATGCATAACAAGGTGCTGCATGAGCGCGTTGTTGTCACCAGTGTGACCATTGAAGATGTGCCGTTTGTGCCCGAAGAAGATCGTGTCGAGGTTCGTTCACTGAAAGAGAACTTCTGGACGGTGCAGATTCGTTACGGTTTCAAGGAAGAACCCGATGTACCGGCTTCTTTGGCGCTGTGTGGTCAGTTCGGTTTGCCATTCAATATGATGGAAACGTCGTTCTTCTTGGGCCGGGAAACGCTGATTCCAAAGCTGAATTCGGAAATGGCGTTCTGGCGTGAGAAACTCTTCGTGACGATGTTCCGGAATGCCGACAGTGCCACCAGCTACTTCAATATTCCGACGAACCGGGTCGTCGAGCTTGGCACCCAAGTCGTTCTGTAATTCAGCAGCGACGGATTTTATTGACCATTGCGGTCGTTGAGGTCTCATGCAGGAAGGGGATGGAGACAACTTTGCCACCCCAGCCGCGCACTTCCGATGCGCCAACGATATTGTCAACCGACCAGTCGCCGCCTTTGACCAGAATATCCGGTTGGCAATCGAGGATCCGTTCAATGGGGGTGTCTTCGTCAAACCAGGTGACCAGCGAAACACATTCCAGCGATGCCAGCACCGCCATCCGGTTGATTAACGGATTGAGCGGTCGGTCGTCACCTTTACCCAGTCGTTTGACCGAGGCATCCGAATTGGCGGCCACGATTAGTGAGCCACCCAGGGCGCGGGCCTGGGCCAGATAGGTCACATGGCCGCGGTGCAGAATGTCGAAACAGCCGTTCGTAAAAACAATGGGCCGTGGCAGTTGTGCAATGCGGGTGGCCAGATCAGACGGCTCAACCATTTTATGTTCGAATGCGGGGAGTGGCAGCGTGATCGTGTTTTCCATGGTGGTGACCCGAAGGCAGGTGTGAGTCAGGCCGTGGCCAGCGATTTACGGAAACGATTCAGGTCCTGAACGGTTTCGAAGGTCTGCTCAAACAGACTCGACAGATTACGCAGAATGCCCCCGACAACCCGATCTTCGCAGGATTTATCGAATTTGATCTGGGTGTCCAGCCAATGCTCCAGCCAGCTCGGGTCGGGCATACGACTCTGAACCGTATCCTGCGGATAGAGCTCTTTGTTTACGTGCAGGTTCGTCGGGTGTAGCGCTTTCTGGGTTCTGGCTGAACTGGCCATCAGCACCCCGATCTTGGCAAAAGCCTGAGCGGCTTCCTTGCCGCAGGTGTCCAGGGCTTTCTTCATGTACTTGAGATAGGCACCACCGTGGCGGGCTTCGTCCCGCGACAGGAAGTCGTAAATTTTCTTGATGACCGGTTCGGAGTGCCACTCTGCCGCGCGTCGGTACCACTGCGTCAGGCGTACTTCGCCGCAGAAATGCAGCATCAGGGTTTCCAGCTTGGGGGCGGGATCAAATTCGAAGCGTACGGCGTGCAGCTCTGCCTCCGTCGGGCAGAGATCCGGGCGGAAGCGGCGCAGATACTCCATCAGGGCTAGTGCATGTTTCTGTTCTTCATAGAACCAGATGCTCATGAAAGCACTGAAGTCGGAGTCGTCACGGTTATCGCGCAGAAACATTTCGGTGGCCGGCAGGGCAGCCCATTCCGTAATGGCGTTGTATTTGATCGTTAACGCATTTTCTTCGGTCAGCAGCGAGGCATCAAACTCTGCCCAGGGCACATCATCGGCCATGGACCAGCGGGCTTTTTCGAGGCTGTGATAAAGGTCGTGGTAGAGCATGGTTCGGATCAAATGAAATGACGATGAGGCAGATAGACGCGATTCTATCAATCAGCGTTGATTTTTAGTGAATAAGTTGCGCGTTTTGCCCTCTTTTTCTAGGAGTTTGGGGGGCTTGAATGCCGAACCTCGGGTGCGGCGGATGATAGAATGAAAAAGTTTAGTTACCCACAGAAAAACCGCTGCCCATGCTGACACCCTATGTAGAAATCAGTGGCCTCGATTTCGCTTATGGCGAACGGCCGGTGCTTTCCGGGATTGCGATGCAGCTGCCCAAAGGCAAGCTGACGGCGATTATGGGTGGATCCGGTTGTGGCAAAACCACCTTGCTCCGATTGATCGCCGGCCAGATTCAGCCGACTCGGGGCAGTTTGAAGGTGGGCGGCCAGGAAGTCAGCCTGCTGGACGAAAAAGCACTCTATGCCATGCGCCGGCGGATGGGCATGCTGTTCCAGTTCGGGGCACTGTTTACTGATCTGAACGTTTTCGACAACGTGGCGTTTCCGCTGCGCGAGCACACGCAGCTGCCGGAGTCGGCAATTCGCGACCTCGTCCTGCTCAAGCTAGAGGCCGTGGGCTTGCGTGGCGCGGCAGGGCTCATGCCGGCTGAACTGTCGGGCGGAATGGCCCGCCGTGTCGCATTGGCGCGATCAGTCGCTTTGGACCCGGAGCTCATTCTCTTTGATGAACCCTTTACAGGGCTGGACCCTATTTCGCTGTCGATTATCGCCACGCTCATTCGCCGGTTGACCGATGCCTTGGGCGCGACCTCGGTCATGGTGACGCACGATGTGCATGAGTCACTGGCCGTGGTGGATTATGTGTACTTCATGTCGGCGGGGCGCGTGGTGGGTTCTGGGACACCCCAAGAGATCCGGGTATCGTCCGATCCCTACGTCTATCAGTTTGTGCATGCCCAGCCGGATGGCCCGGTCCATTTCCACTATCCGGCTCCTGTGCTGGATGACGACCTCATGGTGGTGGGTTGATGCGAGCGCTGGAACAGTTTCTCTCCCGCCTGGGTGCCGGTACGATTGACCGGGTCTGGCGTTTGGGCTTTGCGGCACGCTTCTTCTGGGCGATGCTTGCCCACTCGGCAGAAACCTTTCGCCGACCCCGATTGCTCTTGCGTGAGCTGTATACCAGCGGTGTGTTGTCCCTGATCATTATTCTGGTGTCCGGTTTGTTTGTTGGTCTGGTGCTTGGTCTACAGGGTTACGACACCCTCCAGCGCTACGGTTCGTCCGAGGCTCTGGGGATTCTGGTAGCGCTGTCTCTGGTGCGCGAGTTGGGGCCGGTGGTGGCCGCATTGCTGTTTGCCTCCCGGGCTGGTTCGTCAATCACTGCAGAAGTCGGGCTGATGAAAGCGACTGAGCAGCTGACGGCGATGGATATGATGGCGGTGAATCCGGTTGCCCGAATCATGGCACCGCGTTTCTGGGGCGGGGTGATTGCCATGCCCTTGCTCGCGGCCCTGTTTACCGCAGCCGGGATTTTTGGTGGTTGGCTGATTGGTGTGATCTTCATCGGTGTGGATGAAGGGGCCTTCTGGGCGCAGATGCAAGCGAATGTGAATTTCCGTGATGATGTATTCAATGGCATCATTAAGAGTGCGGTGTTCGGCGTGGCTGTCTCGCTGATTGCCGTGTTTGAAGGTTTTGATGCACTACCGACTGCCGAAGGGGTCTCGCGGGCGATAACCCGGACGGTGGTGACGTCCGCGCTGGCGATCCTGGCACTGGATTTTGTGCTGACGTCGTTTATGTTCCGAGGCTTATGATGAACCGCAAGGTAATGGATCTCTGGGTGGGCGTATTTGTGGTGATTAGTTTCGCCGCCGTTCTTTTTTTGGCGCTGAAAGTCAGTAATTTTTCAGCCAGTAGTTTCGTTAGCACCTATGAAATCACCGCCAAGTTCGACAATATTGGGGGTTTGAAGGTCCGAGGCCCGGTCAAGAGCGCCGGCGTGGTGGTGGGGCGCGTAGCCGATATCCGCTTTGATCCACAGACCTATGAAGCCAACGTGGTATTGCGGATTGATAGTCAGTACCAGTTCCCTAAAGATACCTTTGCCTCCATTCTGACCTCTGGTCTGTTGGGTGAGCAGTACATTGGCCTGGATGCGGGCGGTGATGAACGTATGATTCCGCCTGGTGGTAAGGTTGCCAAAACGCAATCAGCGATTGTGCTTGAGAAGTTAATTAGCCAGTTCCTGTTCAACAAGGCTTCGGAAGGCAAGAAAGATGCAGCAAAGGAATAAGATGAGTATTCGACGCTGGTGTGCTGCACTGTTATTGGTCGTCGGCTTGGCAGGTTGTGCGAGTTCCGGGAATCCGCGTGACCCGTGGGAAGGCTACAACCGGGGTATGTTCCAGGTGAACGAAGCGCTGGACACCGTCATCATCAAACCAGTGGCCGTGAGCTACGATTTCATCCTGCCCGAGCCAATCCGCATTCTGGTCACCAACTTCTTCTCGAATATCGGTGATGTGATGATCGGCGTGAACGATCTGTTACAAGGGCGTGGCGAGCAGGCTTTCAACGACCTTGGTCGGGTGGTTATCAACACCACGTTGGGTTTTGGTGGTTTGTTTGACGTGGCGGGTAATGCAGGCTGGTATAAAAACGATAATGATTTTGGGGTGACTTTTGGCCGTTGGGGCGTGCCCTCGGGGCCGTATTTTGTGCTGCCGATTCTGGGGCCGAGTAATGTACGCGACACCTTCGGCTGGGCGGCGGATATCGCGGCCAGTCCGCTCGATCTGATTTTCCGGGACCCGACCGCGTATTACACGGCCTGGGGCGTAAAGTTCCTGAACACCCGCGCCAATCTGCTGCCGGCTGAAAAAATCATCGAAGAAGCCGCAACGGATAAATACAGCTACCTGCGCGACGCATTTATGCAGAACCGCTTAAATCTTATCCATGACGGTGCGCCGCCACCGGGGCTGGATATTGCGGAGACTTCGGAGAAGTCGGAGGCCGATGAGAAGATGGCAGTTGCCGCACAGCCTGCTGACGCGAAAGCTGCCTCGCAGTAGAATACAAGCATTGTTTTTTAAGGACGTCTGTTTCATGTGGCTTGCACGTATTCGTATTTTTTTTGCCTCTCTGGCACTTCTCATGGCAACAACGGCTTATGCGAGCATGGTGCCCCCTGATCAGCTGGTAAAGCAGATCACGCAGGAAACTTACGTTTACGTCAATCAGGATTCGGCCTTGCAAAAAGGCGATACCAGCAAACTGATCGATTGGGCGGAAAAATCCATTTTGAACAGTTTCGACTTTCAGCGAATGACCAGCCTGGCAGTTGGCAAAGAATGGCGTCAGGCCTCGCCTGAGCAAAAAAAACAGCTGGTGCATGAGTTCCGAAAGTTACTGATTCGAACTTTTGCTAATGCCTTTATCGGCATCAAGAAGGAGCAAACTATGGAATACAAGCCCTTCAAGATGAACCCGGATGATAAGGATGTCGTGGTCAAGACTTTGATTATTAAACCCGGTGTTAAGCCGATTGACGTAAATTTCAGCCTGGAAAAAGAAGCGGATGCGTGGAAAGTTTATGACGTTGTTCTGGCTGGCGTATCGATGATCACTAATTACCGGGAAAGCTTTAACCAGGAAATCCGTGCAAATGGGATTGATGGGCTGATTAAAGTGCTGGCTGAAAAAAACAAGCAGCTTGAACAGAAAGGTAAGGCGTCCTGAGCCTTTTCATGACAGCGATTCAGGTGTGTGACAGCGGGCAGCGGCTGGAGATCCGCGGGGATATGACGAGCCATGAAGTGCCCGAACTTCTAAAAGCTATTACATCGCTTGATCATGTGACGCATGTCGATCTTGCCGGTGTCGGTAAGGTTGATTCGTCGGCGCTGACGGTGCTATTGGCGTGTAGTCGTGCCGCGCGTGGTGCCACGGTGATGGTTCACCATGCGCCGCCAGCGTTACGTGCCCTGAATGACCTCTACGGTCTGCAGACCCTGTTCTGGGTGGTCTGAGCGGGTGAGGACGTCCGCGGTTTCTGTCCGCCAGATTTCCAAAGCATTTGCCCGAGCCAGACAACCCGTTCAGGCACTGCAGCAAGTCTCGCTGGAAATCGCCGAAGGCGAATTTTTCGGTCTGCTCGGCCCCAATGGCGCGGGTAAAACGACGCTGATTTCTTGTATGGCGGGTTTGTGCCGCCAGGATCAGGGTGATATCCGCATACTCGGACACGATACCCGCACGGCCTATCGGGATGCGCGTCGTGCGCTCGGCGTCGTGCCGCAGGAGCTGGTGTTTGACCCGTTTTTTTCAGTTCGCGAGATTCTGCAATTGCAATCCGGCTATTTCGGACTTCGCAAAAACGACGACTGGATCGATGAACTCCTGTCCGCGCTAGATCTGACCGACAAGGCCGGCAGTGCCATGCGTAGTTTGTCGGGTGGCATGAAGCGCCGCGTACTGGTGGCGCAAGCGCTGGTGCATCGCCCCCCGGTCATTATTCTCGATGAGCCCACGGCCGGGGTGGATGTGGCGCTTCGCCAGGGGCTGTGGCAGTTCATCCGCCGCCTGAACCGGGATGGCCACACGATAATTCTCACTACCCACTATCTGGAAGAGGCCGAGGCGCTCTGCGAGCGTATCGCGCTGATGCGTTCGGGTCAGATCTGTGCGTTGGAAAAAACGGCAACGCTGATCCAGCAGTTCGCCAAACATCGCCTCACCGTCCGTTTGGCCGAAGGCGCACCAATGTTGCCGGCAAGCCTCCTGGCGCACGCGCAGGCCGTGCCGGAGTTGCCGCGCACCTGGCTCTGGACGCTGGATGCCTTGTCCGATATCGAATCGGTGCTGGCCGCCTTGCGTGAATCCGGGTGTCGTCTGGAGGATATGAGCATTGTGCCGCCGGACTTGGAGACCGCGTTCCTACGCTTCATGAATGACGGGCATGACCAATCCACTGAAGCTGGGGCGGCATGATCGAATTTCTGACCCTGTTACGCAAGGAATTGCTGCGCTTCTGGAAAGTCGGCTTTCAGACGGTCTGTGCGCCGGTGCTGACGGCCTTGCTGTATCTGATGATCTTTTCCCAGGTGCTCGATAATCACGTCCAGGTCCACGGCGTCCGCTACACCGCTTTTCTGATCCCGGGTTTGGTCATGATGTCGGTGCTGCAGAATGCGTTTGCCAATAGTTCGTCGTCACTGATTCAGTCCAAAATCACCGGAAACCTGGTGTTTGTACTACTCACGCCCATCTCAAACCTGCAGTTTTTTGCCGCGTACCTGCTGGCGGCAACGCTGCGCGGAGCGGTTGTCGGTGCCGGGGTCTTGCTGGCAACCGCCTGGGTGGGCGGCCTGACCATCGCTGAACCCCTGTGGGTATTGGCTTTTACGCTGCTTGGTGGGGCGCTGATGGGGGCGCTGGGCCTCATTGCCGGGATGTGGGCCGAGAAGTTTGACCAGCTGGCCGCATTCCAGAATTTTCTGATTATGCCGCTCACCATGCTGTCGGGGGTCTTCTACTCGGTACAATCTCTCCCTGGATTCTGGCAGTCGCTGTCTCGATTGAACCCGGTGTTCTATCTGATTGACGGTTTTCGCTATGGATTTTTCGCGGTGTCCGATGCCTCGCCCTGGCTCAGCTTTGGCGTGGCGCTGGGTTTTACTGCTTTGATCGGTGTTCTAAGTTACGTTTTACTGGTGCGCGGCTACAAGCTGCGCACCTAATCAGGCAATAGGATTGGCATATGGTTCGTCTGGAAGATATTGAAAACGCACTGCGGGCAAAGTTGCCCGTGGCTCATCTGGCACTGGATGGTGATGGCCGTCATTTCGAGCTGCTGATTGTCAGTGAAGCCTTTGCCGGCCTGTCGCGCGTTCGCCGCCATCAGGCGGTTTACGGCGCGCTGGGTGATGCGATGCGGGATGAGCTGGTGCATGCCCTGACCATGCAGACATTAACGGCTGAGGAGTGGGCGAACCGTGGATAAGTTATTAATTCAGGGCGGCAACCGTCTACAGGGTGAAGTGCGTATTTCGGGTGCCAAGAATGCGGCATTGCCGATTTTGTGTGCCAGCCTGCTGGTGCGTGAACCGCTGATATTGACCAATCTGCCGCATCTCAATGATGTGGCCACGATGATCCGTCTGCTCACCAATATGGGCGTGGCCTCCACGTTGGATGGTGCCGAAGCCGGTGTCACCCTGGATGCCAATGGCCTGACCGATCCGACGGCGCCGTACGAACTGGTTAAGACCATGCGGGCGTCGATTCTGGTATTGGGGCCTCTGGTTGCGCGTTGGGGTGAGGCCAAGGTGTCATTGCCCGGCGGTTGCGCCATTGGCGCGCGTCCGGTCGATCAGCACATTAAAGGCCTGCAGGCCATGGGTGCCGAGGTCCATGTGGAAGCCGGTTATATCCATGCCAAAGCCCCGGCGGGCGGCCTGAAGGGCACCCGGATCTGTACGGATATGGTTACCGTGACCGGTACTGAAAATCTGATGATGGCGGCCACGCTGGCGAATGGTGAAACGATCATCGAAAACGCCGCCTGTGAGCCGGAGGTGGTGGATCTGGCGAACTGCCTGATTGCCATGGGTGCCAAAATCGAAGGGGCGGGCACGGATGTGATTCGTATCCAGGGCGTTCCAGCGCTACATGGCGCAGAGCATGCCGTGATGCCGGATCGTATTGAAACCGGTACCTTCCTGTGTGCAGCCGCCATTACCGGGGGTGATGTCGTGCTGCAAGGGACCTCGGCCGCCTATCTGGAAGCCGTGACCGCCAAACTGGTCGAAGCCGGTTGTGTGATTGGTGGCGACGATCAGAGTATCAGCCTCAAGGCACCGGCGCGTCTCAAATCCGTCTCATTCCGTACGGCACCGTATCCGGCATTCCCGACCGATATGCAGGCCCAGCTGATGGCCGTCAACTGCCTGGCGGACGGCACAGCGATCATCAAGGAAACCATTTTCGAGAACCGCTTCATGCACGCCGTGGAGCTGATGCGCCTGGGCGCCGATATCCATATCGATGGCAACTCGGCTGCCGTCAAAGGCGTTGAAAAGCTGGAGGGTGCCACCGTCATGGCCACCGATTTGCGCGCTTCGGCCGCACTGGTGATCGCCGGACTCGCCGCTCAGGGCGAAACCCTGATCGAGCGGATTTACCACCTTGACCGCGGTTACGAGCGTATCGAGGAAAAACTGGCCCGTCTGGGCGCCTCGGTCCGTCGCGTCCGTTAAAATAGGCTAACCGCACTGAACTGATTGGAATCTGCTGTGACTTGCATGAATACCGGCATCACGATCGCCCTGTCGAAAGGGCGCATTCTCGAAGAAACGCTGCCGTTACTGGAGGCTGCCGGCATTCTGCCGACCGAAGATCCGGAGTCTTCCCGCAAGCTGATCCTGCCGACGCAAGACCCGGATGTGCGCATTGTGATCGTCCGCGCCACCGATGTGCCAACCTATGTGCAATACGGTGCTGCCGATCTGGGCGTGGCTGGTAAGGATGTGCTGATCGAGCATGGGGGGCAGGGCCTTTACCAGCCGCTGGATCTGCAGATTGCGCGCTGCAAAATGATGGTGGCCGTATCCGAAGGCTTTGATTACGCCGCAGCCGTTAAGCCCGGCAGCCGTCTGCGTGTGGCGACCAAGTACGTCAACATTGCCCGCGACCACTTTGCCACCAAAGGTGTGCACATTGATCTGATTAAGCTCTATGGTTCCATGGAGCTTGGCCCCCTGGTTGGGCTGTCGGATGCGATAGTGGATCTAGTATCTTCCGGTAATACCCTGCGGGCCAATAACCTGCAGGCCGTGGAAGAAGTTATGCCGATTTCGTCACGCCTCGTCGTGAATCCGGCAGCGCTTAAACTCAAGCACGAGCGTCTGCAGCGTATGTTGGCCGATTTTGAAGGCGCTGTGCAGCGCCAGGCTGCTTAATTAGCAAGCGGCCGCTAAGCTACTTGAAGGAACGCGCCATGATCCGCCGTCTGAGCACACAATCTGCCCAATTTGATGCCGAACTCAGGACACTGCTCGCCCTCGAAGCTGCGCAGGATGCCAGCATTGAAAAAACCGTCCTCGACATTCTGGCGGATATCCGCCAGCGGGGCGATGCGGCCTTGCTGGATTTCACCCGCAAATTTGACCATCTGGACGTGCATGATGCACACCATCTGGAACTGCCCGCTGCTGAGTTACAGGCCGCACTGACATCGCTCGCCCCGGAGCAACGATCGGCCCTGGAAACCGCCGCGCAGCGTATTCGTGCCTTCCATGAGCGCCAGCGTGTTGAAGGCTGGACGTATACCGAAGCCGACGGCACCGTTCTCGGTCAGCGGGTGACACCCCTGGACCGTGTAGGTTTGTATGTCCCCGGCGGTAAAGCGGCGTATCCCTCATCGGTCCTGATGAATGCCATACCGGCCAAGGTGGCTGGTGTGCAGGAACTCATCATGGTCGTGCCGACACCGGGCGGTGAGCGTAACCCGCTGGTACTGGCGGCTGCCGCCATTGCTGGCGTGGATCGTGTGTTTACGATTGGCGGTGCGCAGGCCGTTGGTGCGCTGGCTTACGGTACCGCGACAGTGCCGCAGGTCGATAAGATCGTTGGTCCCGGTAACGCCTATGTGGCCAATGCCAAACGTCATGTGTTTGGTACCGTAGGTATCGACATGATCGCCGGGCCGTCGGAAATCCTGATTATTTCTGATGGCACAACGCCACCGGATTGGGTGGCGATGGATCTGTTCTCCCAGGCCGAGCATGACGAACTGGCCCAGTCGATTCTGATCTGCCCCGATGCCGCCTATCTGGATGCAGTCACCGAGAGTGTTGATCGTCTGCTCCCACAGATGCCGCGTGCTGCCGTGATCCGTCAATCGCTGACCGATCGTGGCGGATTGATCCTGGTCAAAGATCTGGCGGAAGCCTGTGCCATCAGTAACCGCATCGCGCCGGAACATCTGGAACTCTCGGTGCAGGATCCGGAAGCCCTGGTGCCGCTCATTCGCCATGCGGGTGCCATCTTCATGGGTGCCTACAGTTCGGAATCTCTGGGCGATTACTGTGCTGGCCCGAACCATGTGTTGCCCACCTCGGGTAGTGCGCGCTTTTCTTCGCCCTTGGGCGTGTATGACTTCCAGAAGCGCAGTAGCCTGATTCATGTATCTCAGGCGGGTGCTCAGACATTGGGACGTATCGCCTCGAGTCTGGCCGAAGGCGAGGGGCTTACGGCGCATGCCCGCTCCGCAGATTTCAGAATCGGTCAATAAACCCACGCCAACGCCTGCCGCCCTTTTTTGGGGGTTTAGTCGTGTGGGGTTGTCTGGTTTTGGCGGTGTCTTACCCTGGGCGCGCCGACTGCTGGTAGAGACCGAAGGCTGGTTGTCGGCCGAAGAATTCAATATCTTGCTGGGGCTTTGCCAGTTTTTGCCAGGCCCTAACGTGGTTAATCTCGCCGTGGCCGTAGGTGTTCGTTTTTGCGGCTGGCGCGGGGCTGTCGCCGCTGCCACCGGTCTCATGCTGGGTCCGGTCCTGGTGGCGCTGGTGCTTGGCGTGCTTTATGGTCTTTATGGTGAGTTACCCGCCGTGCAATCCATGCTGCAAGGCATTACGCTGGTCGGTGCCGGCCTCATCATTGCCACGGGTATCCGGATGGGGCTGAACGTTAAAAACCGGGCGATCTATCTGCCATTTGCAGCAGCGGCCTTCGTGTCGATTGCGTTACTGAACTGGCCATTACCGGCTGTGATGCTGGGGGGCGCTGCGTTGACGGTTGGCTTGAGCTGGTGGCGTCTGAGTCAGGAGGCTAAAGCATGCCGATCCTGATCGAACTTTTTGTCAGCTTCTTTCTGGTCGCTTTTGTGTCATTTGGCGGGGCGTCGGCCGTTATTCCGGAGTTATACCGGATTGCGGTAACAGAGCACGCTTGGATGGACGCGCGTACATTTACCGAACTCTTTGCCATTGCCCAGGCCGCACCAGGCCCCAATGTGCTGATCGTCACCCTGATTGGGCAGCATGTAGATGGCTGGGCAGGCGCATTGCTGGCAACGCTGGGTATGTGTCTACCGATGAGTTTGCTCGTAGGCCTCTTGTTCAAACACTGGGACAAACTACAACACTGGCGCGGTCGTGCAGCGATTCAGTTGGGTGTGGCGCCAATGGCCGTGGGCCTCGTGTTGGCTTCGGGCTATTTGATTGCCCATTCGGCAGCGCCTGGTCTGATCGGTGTGCTGCTTTTAGTGGTGACTGTGGTCATTAACCTCAGAACCAAGCTTCACCCCCTCTGGTTGATTTTGCTCGGGGGTGTTCTCGGTCTGATGGGGTTGGTGTAATTCTTTACGCCAGGATTTCCTTCAGCGCTTCAATCAGTGCCGCGCATTCGGCTTCAGTACCAATCGTAATCCGTAAGTGCTGATCAATCCGGGGTAAACGGAAGTGGCGCACGATAATAGCGCGTTCGCGCAGTGCCAGCGCCAGTTCGCCGGCATCGCGCTGCGGATGTCGCGCAAATACAAAGTTGGCCGTGGATGGCACCACATCAAACCCGAGGGCGCTTAACTGATCGCTCACCCAGGTGCGGCTGGCCATAATGCGTTGACGATCATGCTCAAACCCGGCGCGATCGTTCATGGCCGCAATGGCACCGGCGCTGGCCAAGCGATCTACCGGGTAGGAGTTGAAACTGTTTTTAATGCGTTCCAGACCGGCGAGTAGTTCTGGCTGGCCGATGGCAAAGCCGACCCGCAGGCCGGCCAGGGCGCGTGATTTGGAGAAGGTCTGCACAACCAGCAGGTTAGGGTTGTCCTTCACCAGAGGTACGGCGGTTTCGGCACCAAAGTCGACATAGGCTTCATCGACAACGATGACACGGTTGGGGAGACGGCGGCACAGGCGCAATATGGCATCCAGAGAAACGCTCTTGCCGGTAGGGGCGTTCGGGTTCGGGAAAATCACCGCACCCGCGTGTTCGGGTACCTTTTTCAGATCCAGGGAGAAGTCATCCTCAAGCGCGATATGTTCGGCGCGTATGCCGTTCAGTTGGCTGTAGACGGGATAAAAACTGTAGGTAATGTCCGGGTAAACCAATGGGCCGTCATGATTAAGCAGCGCCTGAAAGCCAAAAGCCAGAATTTCGTCGGAGCCATTGCCAGCGAACACGTGATCCCTACCTATGCCGTAATAGTCGGCAATGGCCTGGCGCAGAGCGGTCGAGTCCGGATCCGGGTAGAGGCGCAAGTCACCGCTGGCAGCAGCACGAATGGCGGCTAACACGCTTTCCGAGGGCGGATAAGGGCACTCGTTGGTGTTTAGCTTGATCAGGTTCGCTATTTTGGGCTGTTCGCCCGGCGTGTAAGGGGTCAGGTCGTGGACGACCTTGCTCCAGAATCGGCTCATGGATCTGCAAGTTCCTAAATACTAAGGCGCTCCGATGGTATCATGGCAAAAAACTCACTTGAACTGCAAAATCATGCGGCAAGCCACGATTAAGCGCGACACCCTCGAAACCCAGATTACCGTAGAGATTAATCTCGACGGGTCGGGCAAGGCTGACCTTGCAACCGGCGTTCCTTTTCTGGATCACATGCTCGACCAGATTGCCCGTCACGGGTTAATTGATCTTAAGATCAAAGCCGCGGGCGATTTGCACATCGACGCACACCACACCGTTGAAGATATCGGCATCACCCTGGGTCAGGCTTTTGCCGAGGCCGTGGGTGATAAGAAGGGCATTGTCCGTTACGGCCATGCCTATGTGCCGCTGGATGAAGCGCTATCACGTGTGGTGATCGATCTCTCGGGACGTCCGGGTCTGGTGCTTAACGTGCCTTTCAAGCGCGCCTGGATCGGTCAGTTTGATGTCGATCTCTTTTCAGAGTTCTTTCATGGTTTCGTGAACCATGCGAAGGTGACGCTGCACATCGATAATTTGCGTGGTGAAAACGCCCACCATCAGGCCGAGACAGTGTTCAAAGCCTTTGGCCGTGCGTTGCGTATGGCTATCGCGCCGGATGCCCGCCAGGGTAATGTGATTCCCTCGACCAAGGGTTCGCTCTGATTCCATGACCAACCGTATTGCTGTTGTTGACTATGGCATGGGCAATCTGCGCTCGGTCGAGCAGGCGTTGCGTCATGTTGCGGGCGAATCCGAGGTCGTGCTTGCATCAACCCCCGATCTGATTGAATCGGCTGACCGTGTTGTGTTTCCAGGGCAGGGTGCCATGCGTGACTGCATGGCCGAGCTCGATGCTCGCAACCTGCGTCAGGCCGTAATCAACGCGGCGGCCAGCAAACCTTTTCTCGGTATCTGCATCGGTTTACAGATGCTGTTTGATCATAGCGAAGAGGGTGATGCTGCTGGCCTGGGCATTCTGTCTGGTCAAGTAAAGCGTTTTGCGGCTGACCTTAAAGGCACGGATGGTTTGCGCCTGAAGGTGCCACACATGGGCTGGAACCAGGTCGTGCAAACGAAGCCGCATCCGCTCTGGGATGGTATTGCCGATAAAGCCTTCTTCTACTTTGTGCACAGCTACCATGTAGTGCCGGATGATGCCGGCATTGTTGTGGGGCAGACTGATTATGGTCACCCCTTCACTACAGCGGTAGCGCGCGACAATGTGTTTGCCATTCAGTGTCACCCGGAAAAGAGTGCACGCGATGGTTTGCAATTACTTCGTAATTTCGTTGGTTGGAATCCAATAACATCATGCTGATCATTCCTGCAATTGACCTTAAAGACGGACAATGTGTACGCCTCAAACAGGGCCTGATGGAAGACGCGACTGTATTCAATAACAGTCCGGCCGATCAAGCCAAAGCCTGGTTGGATCAAGGTGCGCGTCGCCTCCACCTGGTCGATCTGAACGGCGCTTTTGCCGGTAAGCCAATTAATGATGCGGCTGTCCGCAGCATTCTCGAGGTGGTCGATGGCCGTATTCCGGTGCAACTGGGCGGTGGTATTCGTGATCTCGACACCATCGAACGTTATCTGGATCTGGGTATCAGCTACGTGATCATCGGCACCGCTGCCGTTAAGACTCCAGGTTTTCTGCATGATGCCTGCAACGCGTTTCCGGGCAACATCATTGTTGGTCTGGATGCTAAAGACGGTAAAGTGGCTGTGGACGGTTGGTCCAAGATTACCGGTCATGATGTGATTGATCTGGCTCAGAAGTTTGAAGGCTATGGTGTCGAAAGTATTATTTACACGGACATCGGCCGCGATGGCATGCTGACTGGCATTAACGTCGAAGCCACGCAAAAGCTGGCGCAGGCGCTGAAGATTCCGGTGATTGCATCGGGCGGTCTTACTAATATGGCGGACATTACCGCGCTGTGCGCTGTTGAAGAAGACGGTGTTGCCGGGGTGATCGCCGGCCGTGCGATTTATGATGGATCGCTCGATCTGGCTGCGGCGCAGGCTGAAGCCGACCGCTTCGCCAAAGACGCCGGTCTGGGCGGCAAGCCCTGATAGAGATGCTGGCCAAACGTATTATTCCCTGCCTCGACGTGACCGCAGGTCGCGTCGTGAAAGGCACCAACTTTGTGGGTCTACGCGATGCGGGTGATCCTATTGAAATCGCCCGGCGTTATGACGCCCAGGGTGCCGATGAACTGACCTTTCTGGATATTACCGCCAGCTCGGATCAGCGCGACATCATTCTGGAAGTTGTTGAAGCCTGCGCAGCGCAGGTTTTTATTCCGCTGACCGTGGGGGGCGGTGTCCGCCAGGTCGCGGATGTACGCCGATTGCTCCACGCGGGTGCCGACAAAGTTTCAATCAATACCGCTGCCGTTGATCGGCCGGAGCTGGTGCGAGAAGCTTCAGACAAAGTGGGCTCACAATGCATCGTGGTTGCCATCGATGCCAAGCAGGTGGCGCCGGGTCGTTGGGAAGTGTTTACCCATGGCGGGCGTAAAGCCACGGGCCTGGATGTGATCGCCTGGGCCTGCAAAATGGCCGACTACGGCGCCGGCGAAATCCTGCTGACCAGCATGGATCGCGATGGCACCTGCGAAGGTTTTGATCTCGCGCTGACCCGTGCTGTGTCGGATGCCGTGCCGGTACCGGTGATCGCCAGTGGCGGTGTCGGTAACCTCGCGCATCTGGCCGATGGTGTGAGCGAAGGCCATGCCTCGGCCGTGTTGGCAGCATCGATTTTCCACTTTGGCCAGCATACCGTTCAGGAAGCCAAAGCCTACATGAAGGAACGCGGCATTCCTGTCCGCCTGTAAGCCATGAGCAAAGATCTAAATCCCGAACTGAACTGGCTTGATGCGCTGCGTTTCAACGACGATGGTCTGATTGCCGCGATTGCCCAGGATATCGATTCCGGTGTGGTGCTCATGCAGGCCTGGATGAACCGAGAATCCCTGCAGCTGACCGTTGAAACCGGCAAAGCCGTTTACTGGTCGCGTTCACGTAACCGACTCTGGCGCAAAGGTGAAGAATCCGGTCACGAGCAATTAGTGCGCGCACTGCGCACGGACTGTGACGGAGACGCGGTACTATTACTCGTAGAGCAGCAGGGGGGTATTGCCTGCCATACCGGTCGGCAATCCTGCTTCTTTTATTCACTGATCGGCGAGCAGTGGCATGCCGTCGAACCAGTGTTGCGTGATCCGAAGGAGATGTATCAATGAAAGCCGGCACACTCGAAGTTCTCAATCGTCTGAGCGAAACGCTGCTTGCGCGCCGCAACGCAGACCCCTCGACCTCCTATACGGCCTCCTTGTTTGCCAAAGGCCCGGATGCCATTCTCAAGAAGATTGGCGAAGAATCAGCCGAGCTGATTATGGCGGCCAAGGATGGTAAGCGCCTTCATATCGTGAATGAAGCCACCGATGTGGTGTATCACGTCCTTGTGCTGATGGCCTTTTTTGATATGTCGGCAGAAGACATTCTGCAGGAAATGCACCGTCGTGAAGGCATTTCCGGGATTGACGAAAAACGTTCACGTAGCGCCTGAATCCCTCACCGGAGTAACCCCATGAGCCAGAACTGCATTTTCTGCAAAATTGTTGCCGGTGACATACCGTCGAAAAAGATCTACGAGGATGAGCTGGTTTATGCCTTCCACGATATTCATCCGCAGCGCCCGGTGCACCTTCTGGTGATCCCCAAGCATCACCTCAGCTCACTGCAAGAGGCTACGGGTGCCGATGAACCGGCACTCGGCCGTTTGCTCTCGGTCGCCAACAAGCTTGCCACCGACGCTGGCAGTCCGGGCGGTTTCCGTGTCATCATTAACAATGGCGAGATCGGCTGTCAGGAAGTGCCGCATCTCCACGCCCATATCGTTGGTGGCGACCAGCCGGTCGGCCCGATGCTCAAGCGTCTCGACTAATCATCATTGCAATAATTCTGGAGATACAACATGGGTTCTTTCAGCATCTGGCACTGGCTTATCGTCCTGGTCATTATTCTGCTGATTTTCGGTACCAAAAAACTGCGTAACGTCGGTCAGGATCTTGGCGGTGCCGTGAAAGGGTTCAAAGATGGCCTGAAAGAGGGCGAGGGCGAAGCCGCCAAGCCGGCCGTCGGTAATGCCGATAGTGCACCGGCTGCCCAGCCAACGACGGGTCGTACCATCGAAGGCGAGCAGACCAAGGGTTAATGCGCGCCTGGATCGGACCCGCGCCTCTGGCAACGGAGTAGCGCGGGTTTGTTTTTAAGACGCCTCCTTGATGAATGAGACATGTTTGATATTGGTTTTTCCGAACTCCTGATGGTGGCCGTCGTGGCCCTGGTGGTCATCGGCCCTGAGCGCCTGCCAGGTGTGGCGCGCAACGTGGGTCGTTTTGCCGGCCGCCTGCAGCGCTATGTGCATGACATAAAAAAGGATTTCAACCGCGAAGTCGAGTTTGAAGAGATCAAACGCCTGCAGCACGAGATGGAAACCACGGTGCAGTCCATGCAGGAATCCATGCGGGCTGTCGAATCTACACTGCAACAGGAAACCCTTAAACAGCAGAGCGAGCTGTCAGAGGCCGTGGCATTACCACATGTCGATCAGCACAGCGAGCAGCCGGCACTCACCCAATCGGCCCAAACAGGCCAATCAGCTAAATCCGCTAAGGGCGACCGCCTGGCCAAGACCGATGTTGCAGCGGATGCCAAAACTACGCCACAAGAAGACCAGCTGTCTTTGTTCTAATTTTGCGCTAATTGCGCGTTGAGCCCATGCCGCTACCTCGTTTCCGATTACCGAACTTCTTGTCCAAGCGATCACCCGAGTTGACCGGACCGCCGCCCGAGGCCGATGCGCAAGCGGCAGAGGGTTTGCATGGCACGCTTATCGAGCATCTGTTTGAACTGCGCACCCGGTTGATTCGTGCGGCGCTGGCCGTGACCATTGTTTTTGTGGTGCTCTTCCCCTGGGCGCGTGAGTGGTATGCCTTATTGGCCGAGCCCATGATCGCTGTGCTGCCTCAGGGTGGGCAGATGATCGCGACCGATGTGGTGGGCGTATTCCTTGTGCCGGTTAAGGTAACGCTGATGCTCGCATTCCTAATCGCCTTGCCGGTGGTGCTCTGGCAGGTCTGGTCCTTTATTGCGCCGGGCCTGTATGAACATGAAAAATCACTGATCGTGCCGTTGATGGTCGCCTCGATTGGCCTGTTTGCGGCAGGGATGGCCTTTGCCTACTTTGTCGTGTTTCCGTCGGTGTTCGGCTTCATGGTGGCGGTTGCGCCCGAAGGCGTGGCCTGGATGACCGACATCGACAAGTATCTGTCTTTCGTACTGACCACCTTCCTGGCCTTCGGCGTCACCTTCGAGGTACCCGTGGTCGTGATTGTGCTGGTACGTATGGGTATTGTCTCGCTGGAGAAGCTTCGCGCCTGGCGTCCCTACGTGATTGTCGGCGCTTTCATCATCGGCGCTATCTTTACCCCACCAGACATCATGTCGCAGGTCTTGCTGGCCGTGCCACTCTGGCTGCTTTACGAGCTGGGCATGATTCTGGCCGGCTTTATTACGCCGGTGACCAAGCCGCAGCCCGACTCAGAGCAGAACGAGCACAATCAGAGCGCCTGACCCGGGTGCCGGGTTTCCACCGGCTCGCCACCGCGAAATAGCATCAGCGTGCCCGGTTCGATCCTTGTCCAGGCCTCATTGTCGGTGAGCGGGGTCGTGGCAATCACCGTCACACAATCGGTATCACTGGTGACCTCATTGAAATCAATCATCACATCCTCATCCTTGAGGTGTGCCTGATTAAACGGGGCGCGGCGCACAATGTAGTGCAGATCGGTTGAGCAGTGGGCAATCAGCCAGCGGCCGTTCGATAAGAGAAAATTCGCCGGTCCATGAGCACGTAGAATGGCGGCAACTTCAGCCATCGTATCCAGCAAATGCTCGTAACTGGGGGCCTTGGCACCAAAGCGCAGGGCCAGGGTGTCCAGCAGGAAGCAGAAAGCGCGCTCACTATCGGTACTGCCGACGGGCAGATAGCGACCCGAGAGCTCCGGGTTGAAGTCGATCAGGTTACCGTTGTGCGCAAACACCCAGTAGCGCCCCCACAGCTCGCGCTGGAACGGGTGTGTATTCTGCAGACAGATATCGCCCTGGGTCGCCTTGCGGATGTGGGCCACCACGTTCATCGACTGAATCGGATAATCCTTGACCAGGGCGGCCAGTGGCGAATCGGTCGAGGGCGAGGGGTCCAGAAACACCCGACAGCCGCGGCCATCATCGCCCTCGAAGAAGCCGATGCCCCAGCCGTCTTTATGAACGTCCGTACCGCCGCCCCGGCGTGAAAAGCCGCTGAACGAAAAACAGATATCAGTCGGAACATTGCAACTCATGCCGAGTAGCTGGCACATGCATTACACTCCCTGCAAAAGACTTTGAGGACACGTTATGGCTGCCGTCACCCCGATTTCCCGCGATGCACTGACCCGGTTTTTGGATGAACAACTCAAGCCCGAAGGCTACAAAGATTATTGCCCAAACGGTTTGCAAGTGGAAGGCCGGGACGAAATTCGACGCCTCGTTTGCGGCGTGACGGCCAATCAGGCCCTGCTGGATCTGGCGGTCGCGCAGAAGGCCGATGCCATTCTGGTGCATCATGGCTGGTTTTGGCGCGGCGAAAACGCTGCTATCACCGGCCTCAAGCGCAATCGCCTTAAAACGCTATTGGTCAACGACATCAACCTCTATGCCTATCATCTGCCGCTCGATGCCCATCCGGTACTAGGCAATAACGCCGGCCTGGCCAAAGCCGCAGGCTGGCAACAGACCGGCGTATTCGGTGAGCAGAGCCTGGGTTGTATCGGAGATGTGCCACTGGGCACAACCGTCGAATCTGTGGCAGATCAGCTGACTCAGGTGCTGAACCGGCCGCCCATGGTCCTGGCGGCCTCTGGTGATCAGTCGATTCGCCGTATTGCCTGGTGTACCGGTGGGGCACAGAGCTATTTCGAAGCCGCCATCGCCGAAGGTGCCGATGCCTTTGTGACGGGGGAAGTGTCCGAGCCCATGGTGCACCTGGCGCGGGAAACCGGGGTTGCCTATATTGCTGCCGGCCACCACGCCACAGAGCGCTTCGGGGTGCAGGCGCTGGGCGAGGCAATTGCCAGCCATTTTGGCGTCTCCGTCAGCTACGTGGACGTCGACAGTCCGGTCTGAGGGCCCGTTATTGAGACATTTTCAATATTTTGATTGTGTCCATAATTATGAATTTTAGGGGGTGCGCTTTGCTGGCTGCGTGCTAGAATCTTTGTATCCGAGCGGGGTGTTGCGGGCGAAAGTCACCACAGACTGATGCTGAGTATCCTGTTTCGGCGCATACGTTCAGATTCGAGCGGGTGGGGGACAATCCGTTCGATATTCGTAACCTTATAAGGCAAGGAAAGCGCATGAAAATTCACGAATATCAGGGCAAACAACTCCTGAAGAAATTCGGCGTCAACGTGCCGCGTGGTATCCACTGCACCAGCGTCGAAGACGCCGTGAAGGCAGCAGAAACCCTCGGCGGCAAAGTTTGGGTCGTTAAAGCCCAGATTCACGCAGGTGGTCGCGGTAAGGGCGGTGGCGTTAAAGTCGCCAAGTCGCTCGACGAAGTGCGTCAGTACGCTAACGACATTCTCGGCATGCAGCTGGTTACGCATCAAACAGGTCCGGAAGGCCAGAAGGTTCGCCACCTGCTGATCGAAGAAGGCGCCGACATCCAGCACGAATACTACGTGGCTGCGCTAACTGATCGTGCAACCCAGAGCGTTGCCATGATGGCCTCCTATGAAGGCGGCATGGATATTGAAGAAGTGGCTCACAAGACCCCGGAGAAGATCGTTACGGTCTTCATTAATCCGCTGGTCGGCCTCACGGATGAGCAGGCACAGACCCTGGCCAAGGGCATGGGTATGAACGAAGCCTCGATTCCGCAGTGTGTGGATACGCTGAAGAAGCTGTACACCTGCTACATGGAAACCGATGCGTCGCTGGCCGAAATCAACCCGCTGATTCATGAAGGTGATGGTACGGTTAAGGCTCTGGACGCCAAGTTCAACTTTGACTCGAACTCGCTGTACCGTCAGGAAGAGATCGTTGCGATGCGCGATCTGGACGAAGAAGATGACGACGAAGTCGAAGCATCGAAGTTCGACCTGGCCTACATCTCGCTCGACGGCAACATCGGCTGTCTGGTCAACGGTGCCGGTCTGGCCATGGCCACCATGGACACCATCAAGCTGTTCGGCGCTGAGCCAGCCAACTTCCTCGACGTCGGTGGCGGTGCCACGACCGAGAAGGTGACTGAAGCCTTCAAGATCATGCTCAAGAACACCAAGGTCAAGGGCATTCTGGTCAACATCTTCGGCGGCATCATGAAATGTGACACCATCGCCACCGGCGTTGTCGCCGCTGCGAAGGAAGTGAATCTGTCGGTACCGCTGGTGGTTCGTATGAAGGGCACCAACGAAGACATGGGCAAGCAGATCCTCAAGGATTCGGGCCTGCCGATCATCTCTGCCGATTCCATGGCCGAAGCCGCCACCAAGATCGTTGCTGCGGTCAAGTAAGGAGCACTGAATGTCTATCCTGATTAACAAAGACACCAAAGTCATCACCCAGGGCATCACCGGTAAGACCGGTCAGTTCCACACCGAAAAGTGTATCGAATACGCAAACGGTAAGAACTGCTTTGTTGCTGGCGTTAACCCGAAGAAAGCCGGCGAGAAGATCCTCGACGTGCCTATCTACGGTACCGTTAAAGAAGCGGCTGCAGAAACCGGTGCAACTGTATCGGTTATCTACGTGCCGCCCCCCGGTGCTGCTGCTGCCATCTGGGAAGCCGTTGAAGCCGATCTGGATCTGGCCATCTGTATTACGGAAGGTATCCCTGTCCGCGACATGCTGATGCTGCGCAACAAGATGAAGGAAAAAGAAGCCAAGGGCGGCAAGAAAACGCTGCTCCTCGGCCCGAACTGCCCGGGTCTCATCACCCCGGACGAAATCAAGATCGGCATCATGCCGGGCCACATCCACAAAAAGGGTCGTATCGGCGTCGTGTCCCGTTCGGGCACGCTGACGTACGAAGCCGTGGGTCAGCTGACTGAGCTGGGTCTGGGTCAATCGTCGGCTGTCGGCATTGGTGGTGACCCCATCAATGGCCTGAAGCACATCGACATCATGAAGATGTTCAATGACGATCCTGATACCGACGCCGTCATCATGATTGGCGAAATCGGTGGTCCGGACGAAGCTGAAGCCGCTCGCTGGTGCAAAGACAACATGAAGAAGCCAATCGTTGGCTTCATCGCTGGTGTGACTGCCCCTCCGGGAAAACGCATGGGCCACGCCGGTGCGCTGATCTCTGGTGGTGCAGATACCGCCGATGCCAAACTCGCCGTTATGGAAGAGTGTGGCTTCACGGTGACACGCAACCCGTCAGAAATGGCGAAGCTGCTCAAGGGTCTGCTGTAATCAGTTCGCTGATTCAGTAAGCTCAACAAAACCCGGCTTCGGCCGGGTTTTGTGTTTTGGTGGCACCGCTTTTGCTGGAACTACGTCTGTCAGTTCATAATATGAGAATTACACAAAAGGTTTTCTATGCTCGACGATATCAAAATCATCCACTCGCCCTTGGAACAACGTTATGAATCCAATGGGCGTTATGTATTGATCCAGATCTATCGTAGCGAAGATAGCCCTTGGATTCTGGAAGTCGAGGATGATCTGGGCGGTTCAACCGTCTGGGATGTCGAATTCGCCACCGACCAGGAAGCACTAGAGTGCGCCATCAAAGAAATAGAGTCCGTAGGCATTGAATCGTTTACCAATGAGGTGGCTGATGATCTTCAGCCAATCGATACCGACTTTGAGCGGCTCATGCAACCCCTGTCAGACGACGAGCTTGAAACTTTAGATGACTTCTTTATCTACGAAGCCCCCGATGAAGCTATGACATTCGATATGGTCGACGGCATGCTCCATGCGTTGGCCGTTGGGCCGGTAACAGTGGCACCCAGTCAGTGGCTACCCAAAGTCTGGGGCTCGGAATCGGGTGTAATGCCAGAAATGGAAAGCCTGGAAGAGGTGCACGAGATCCTGAGTTTGCTCATGCGCCATAACAACACCATCATTGCCGGGTTTCAGAGTTCACCGCCTGAAATCGTGCCCTACTGGTATGCGCGAGACTACGAAGGCCAGGAATATATTGAAGCAGAGGGATGGGCGGATGGCTTTCTTGCGGGCGTGGCCTTAAGTGCGGCAGCCTGGCAACCGCTTCAGAACACGACACAAGGCAAAGCCTGGTTTCACCCCATCCGAATGCTGGGAAGTATGGACCTCACTCCGGAGGAATTTGCGCACGTTGAAACACCACCCCAACGTCACGAACTAGCAGAGCAGATGCCGCCGGCTGTGTTAGAGATCTACGACTACTGGCTTCCATATCGCCATGCGAATTATGAGCGGGAGGTTGCTAAAAGGCTTGGCCCCAAAGTAGGGCGCAATGACGCCTGCCCCTGTGGCAGTGGTAAAAAGTTCAAAAAATGCTGTGGCGCTGCCGCTGTACTGCACTGAAAGTTTTCTATGCTCGACGATATTAAAAAGACCCTCTGGGCTGCGGCCGACAAACTCCGCGCCCAAATGGACGCCGCTGAATACAAGCACCTGGTGCTTGGCCTGATCTTTGTTAAATACATCTCCGACACCTTTGCCGCGCGCCGTGCTGAGCTAGCGCGACGCTTTGCCGACCCTAAAGATG
>NZ_JBIJFP010000006.1:0-93125 GCF_057744235.1 Fluviibacter sp.
GAACAGGACCGTGAAACGAGTGAGCGCCAATGATAGTGAGCACTTCGCTCGCGAAAGTAGGTCACCGCCAGGCACCCCATTCTAAAAACCCCATCCCTCCACTTTAGAGGGATGGGGTTTTTACTTTGGTGCGCTTGATTTATCATCTCTGCTCTTCTTCTTTGATGCCTTCAAGCTTTCTAAGCTTCAACGTTTCTGCCCGGAGCGGTTCATGATCGACTATAAGAACGGTATTTATGCAGTGGATTCGGATTATGTCCGTCCGATCCTGGATGCCATCCACCTCATTGAGGATTCGGGTGAAGTGGCTATTGTTGATTGTGCGCATAACGATTCCTGGCCTCAGGTTGAATCCGCTTTGACCAAGATGGGCCGCAAGCCGGAAGACGTAAAGTGGCTGATCCTGACCCATGTGCATCTGGATCATGCGGGTGGTGCCGGCCTATTTATGTCCAAATTACCGAATGCCCGACTGGTGGTGCATGAGCGCGGTGCGCGCCATATGATTGACCCGAGCAAACTCTATGCGGGTGTGGAAGTGGTCTATGGCAAGGAAACGGCGAAGCGTCTCTATGGGGATCTGTTGCCGATAGCCGAGGCCCGTGTACAGATCGGCAACCATGGCGACATGCTGGCCCTGGGCCAGCGGACGCTCGAGATACTGGATACCCCGGGTCATGCCCGCCATCACATCAGCATCGTGGATCATACGGCCAAAGGTATTTTTTCCGGCGACACTTTCGGTTTGTCTTATCGAGAACTGGATGTCGACGGTAAGGCCTTTATTTTCCCAACAACTACGCCGGTTAATTTTGAGCCGGATGCGATGCATGCCTCGATTGAACTGATGCGCTCATTCAAGCCATCGGGCATTTACCTGACGCATTATAGTCGGGTGACGGAAGTGGATAAACTGGCCGACGATCTGCATCGTCACATCGATGCCTTTGTGGATATGACGAATAGGGCGGCCGGCGAAGGCGATGCGCGTAAACAGGCCATTGAGACAGCGATGACCGCGTACTTGCTCAAAGAGGTGCGCGCGCATGGCTGTATATTGCCGGATGCCGAACTGAAAGCGATTTTTGCGACGGACCTGGATCTGAATGCCCAGGGCCTGGCCTACTGGAAGCAGCAGGCAGAGAAAAAGGCGGTAACTGCCTGATGGCCTTTTAACGACCTGATGACGGATTCTATCGATCTGCCGCGCCCAGAGCGACGATTTGGTGGTATCAACCGCCTGTATGGTGAAACGGCACTGAATCGCCTTTCGTCCGCGCACGCCATCGTGATCGGTATCGGCGGCGTGGGTTCCTGGGCCGCTGAAGCGCTGGCGCGCAGTGGCGTTGGACGGCTGACACTGGTGGATCTGGATCATGTGGCCGAATCCAACTTTAATCGCCAGCTCCATGCCCTTGCACCCAGCCTGGGGCAAGCCAAGGTCGAGGCGATGGCAGAACGCATTGCGTTGATTAATCCGGCCTGTGTCGTGCACTGTGTCGATGATTTTCTGACGCCGGACAATGTGGCTGAGGTTATAGGCACAGATCCGCACACGCTGGTGCTGGATGCGATAGATCAGGTCGCGGCCAAGGTGGCCTTGCTGGCCTGGTGCAAGCGCCATCGGCAACACGTGGTGACCTGTGGAGCCGCCGGCGGCAAGTTGCGCGCTGAACGGGTGCAGGTGGCCGATCTGAGCGAAACCACGCAGGATCCTTTGCTGGCGAAGGTGCGCACCGGTTTGCGCCGTGATCATGGCTTTCCGGCCGGGCAGTTAAAGCCCGCGAGTTCAGGCAAATGCGCCGGTAACAAGAAATCCCGCTTCGGCATCGAAGCCGTCTTTTCAACGGAGGCCGTGAAACGCCCGTTGCAGGAAGGTGCGGCTTGTGCACCCTTTGACCCAGCTGGCGGTGCCCCGTTGGCCTGTGCCGGCTATGGCTCACTGGTCACGGTGACGGCGGTATTTGGGTTGGTGGCTGCCGGGCGTTTGATGGACCATGCGATAATGCGCTCATGACAAACGCAACAACAATGCCACAGACGGTAAAGCCAATCCCCTGGCAGGAGGCATGGACGTTGAATCATCCGCAGATGGATGAGACACACCATGAGTTTATCGCCGAGATCAACCACATGCTTGCTGTGCCCGATGAAGAGATGCTGGCCGCCGTGGATCAGTTCATTGCGCATACGGTGGCGCATTTCGACCAGGAACGGGATTGGATGGAAAGCACCAATTTCCCACCCAAAGGCTGCCACATCGGCGAGCATGATCGGGTTCTGGCGATTGTGCAGCAGGTGCGCAGTATGGTGGCCGGTGGTGATTACGCCATAGGCCGTCGTCTGGCCGAAGAGCTGGTTCCCTGGTTCAACCAGCATGCACAAACGATGGATGCTGCACTGGCCTATGTACTGATCGAAGGTCCGGATGCCGAAGGCGCACCGAAATCGCATGATGGGTGTGCCTGCTGATGAACCGCCGTCTATTTCTGTCAAAGACTTTAAAAGGATCCCTGGCACTTGGCCTGGGGGGTGTATTGAGCGCGTGCTCTGAAAGGAAGAAGATGTCGTCGTTGAAAATTGAAGATCTGGAAGTCGGTACCGGTGCTGAGGCACAATCGGGTCAGATGGTCACCGTGCATTACACCGGCTGGCTGACGGATGGCCAGAAGTTTGATTCGAGCAAGGATCGTAATGATCCGTTCGTCTTCCCGCTGGGTCAGGGCATGGTCATCAAAGGCTGGGATCAGGGCGTGGTCGGTATGAAAGTTGGCGGCAAACGCAAGCTGACGATTCCGCCGGAACTCGGCTACGGTGCCCGTGGTGCCGGTGGTGTGATTCCGCCAAATGCAACGCTAGTCTTTGAAGTCGAACTCTTGGGCACAAAATAATTCCAGTTGCATGACTGAACCTGTCCGCCTCTCAAAGCTGATGGCCGAGCGCGGGCTCTGCTCGCGTCGCGAGGCCGATAGCTATATCGAGCGCGGTTGGGTGCTGGTGGATGGTGCCGTGGTCGACACCCTGGGTACGAAGGTGTTGCCCGATGTGCGTATCGAACTCAAGCAATCGGCGCAAAGCGCCCAGGCCCGGCGCGCCACGATTCTGCTGCATAAGCCGGTAGGCTATGTCTCTGGGCAGCCGGAACCTGGCTGTACGCCAGCCGTACAGCTCATTGGCGGGGCTTCGCGTTGGTCTGAAGATCCCACGCTCCGGCAACAGCCTTTCGCGCATGGCATGCTGCGCAATCTGGCACCGGCCGGTCGACTGGATGTGGATTCAACCGGCCTGCTGGTGATGACGCAGGATGGACGTATTGCCCGACATCTGATCGGCGATGATTCCAACGTGGATAAGGAGTACCTGGTGCGGGTTTCTGGTCGCCTGGCGCCGGATGGGCTGAAATTACTCAACCACGGCTTGTCTCTCGACGGCAAAAAATTGCGCCCGGCCAAGGTGAACTGGCAGAACGAAGATCAGTTGCGCTTCGTACTTCGTGAAGGGCGTAAACGTCAGATCCGTCGCATGTGCGAGCTGGTTGGCATCAAGGTGATTGGCCTCAAACGCATTCGCATCGGCAAGGTCAAACTGGGTAACTTGCCAGTGGGGCAGTGGCGCTTACTGGGGCCGGACGAACAGTTCTAAGCGCCTTGAAGGTTGCAGGCTTCAGGCCTTGCCCCAGGAATCCCGCAGGGTCACGGTACGGTTGAAGACCGGTTTACCCGGTTGTGTGTCGAAACGGTCCGCCACAAAGTAACCATGCCGTTCGAACTGGAGCACGGTTTCCGGTGTCACATCCGTCAGACCGCCTTCTACCTGAGCCTGAATGGTGGCGATGCTGTTGGGGTTGAGATCCTCAAGGAAATCACGTTCCACGCCTTCCGGTGTGTCAGGGAGCTTGCCGCCTGGGTTGGGGCGTGCGAACAGGCGATCAACCATGCGCACTTCGGCGGCACAGGCATGTGCTACGGAGAGCCAGTGGCTGTTGCCCTTGACCTTGTAGTTGTCGGCCCCGGGGGTGCCGCTCTTCGAGTCTTCGAAGGTGGTGGCGTATACTGTGGTCACATTACCATCGGCATCCTTCTCGCAACCTGTACATTCAATGACGTAACCGTAGCGCAGGCGTACCTTGTTGCCCGGATAGAGACGATGGAAGCCTTTGGGGGGCACTTCGGCAAAGTCTTCGCGTTCGATCCAGAGCTCACGCGAGAACGGCAGATCGCGTTTGCCGAGCTCCGGCTTCAGCGGATGGTTTGGCGCGTGACAGATTTCGGACTGACCTTCCGGGTAATTGGTCAGCACCAGTTTGATCGGGTCGAGCACGGCGATGCGGCGTTCGGCGGCCAGGTTGAGGTCCTCGCGCATGCAGTCTTCGAGGACGCTGTAGTCAATCAGCGAATCCGAGCGCGACACACCGATGCGCTCGGCAAACAGACGGAAACCGGCCGGGGTATAACCACGGCGGCGGGCACCGACCAGCGAGGGCATCCGCGGATCATCCCAACCCTGCACGTGGCCTTCATCCACCAGCTGGATCAGCTTACGTTTGGAGAGCACGACGTACGTCAGGTTCAGGCGTGAGAATTCGTACTGGCGCGGCAGCGGCGTGTTGAGGCAACCCAGCTCGGCCAGGCGCTCGTTCAGCCAGTCATAGAGCGGTCGATGGGATTCGAACTCCAGCGTACAGATGGAGTGCGTGATGTTTTCCAGGCTATCCGAGACACCGTGGGTGAAGTCGTACAGCGGATAGATGCACCAGGCGTTGCCGGTGCGGTGGTGATGCGCATGACGGATACGATAGGCCAGCGGGTCACGCAGATTCATGTTGCTGGACGCCATGTCGATTTTCAGGCGCAGTACCAGGCTGCCATCGGTAAACTCCCCGGCTTTCATGCGGCGGAACAGATCCAGGCTCTCGGCAGCCGGGCGATCGCGCCATGGCGAGTTGGTGCCAGGTTGCGTCAGCGTGCCGCGGTTCAGACGGATGTCATCGGCACTTTGTTCATCCACATAGGCATGCCCGGCTTCGATGAGCTTTTCGGCAAAGCCATAGAGGAAGTCAAAGTAGTCGGAGGCGAAATATAGATTGGTTTCGTTCTGGAACTGCCAGCCAAAGCCCAGCCATTTGACGGATTCGATAATCGAATCGACGTACTCCTGCTCTTCCTTGGTCGGATTGGTGTCGTCAAAGCGCATGTGGCAGGCACCACCGAAGCGCTCGGCCAGGCCGAAGTTCAGGCAGATCGACTTGGCATGACCAAAATGCAGATAGCCGTTGGGCTCTGGTGGAAAGCGTGTGCGGATGGCGGCAGGGTCGAGCGGTCCGCTTTGCTGTTGTGCTGCCGGGCCTGGGTGACCAGACCAGTGGCGATCGGCATATTTGCCGTCGGCCAGATCCTGTTCGACCACGTGCACCAGAAAGTTGGTGGCAGGCGTATGTTCCGCGGTTGCGGTGGCCTTGGCGGCGGAGGGCGTGCGTGGGGCTTGGCTCACGATGGGGTCGCAGAAAGAAAAATATTGCGTTGTATTTTACCTGATCGCATCGTGTCAGAGCGCCTGCGGCCGCTAAAATACAGCCTATGAAAGCCACACCGTCTCATGCCAACGCGTCTCAACCGGGAGACGCGCGAGCAGCATCGCAGATCACACCGCATGGCGCACGGCAGGCCGCCAAAATTGTGGCACGCGAGGCCCGTCTGGCGCAGATGGCTGGGAAAATTACGTTTCCCGAAGCGTTGCCGGTCAGTGGCCGTAAAGAGGAGATTGCCGCAGCTATTGCCGCGCACCCGGTGGTGATTGTGTGCGGTGAGACCGGGTCGGGTAAAACCACCCAGTTACCCAAGATCTGTCTGGAACTGGGGCGCGGCGTGCATGGGCTGATCGGTCATACGCAGCCACGACGCCTGGCGGCGCGCTCCGTCGCCCGGCGTGTGGCCGAAGAGCTCGATACCCGGGTCGGTGAAGGCGTGGGTGTCAAAGTGCGTTTTCAGGATCGGACAGCGGCAGATTCACTGGTCAAGCTGATGACCGATGGCATTCTGCTGGCCGAGTCGCAACAGGATCCGCTCCTCAAGGCTTACGACACGATCATCATTGATGAGGCGCATGAACGCAGCCTCAACATCGACTTTCTGCTGGGGTATCTGAAGCGCTTGCTACTGAAACGCAAAGATCTGAAAGTGATTATTACATCGGCGACGATTGATGCCGAGCGCTTTGCGCAGCACTTTGCCCTGGACGGTAAAGCGGCACCGGTGATTGAGGTCTCGGGGCGGCTGTATCCGGTGGAGGTGCGCTGGCGCCCGATCGAGGATCCGCGGGACCGATCGGGTAGCAACAATGGCATGAGTGCCAAGCCCGGTGCCGCATCGGAGCGCGGAGAACGTAGCGAGCGCAGTGCCCGCGAGGAGCGCGAAGCAGATGAGGATCGACTCTACGACGCCATCAGCGATGCCGTGGATGAGTTATCCCGAGTCGGGCAGAGTCAGGGCAGCGGTGACATCCTCGTCTTCCTGCCCGGAGAACGGGAAATCCGTGAAACGGCAGAAGTCCTGCGCAAGCGGCATCCGCCCCATACCGAAATTCTGCCGTTGTATTCGCGGTTGTCGGCCGAAGAACAGGACCGTGTTTTCCGCGGACATAGCGGCCGCCGAGTGATCCTGGCCACGAACGTGGCGGAAACCTCACTGACGGTGCCGGGTATTCGCTATGTGATCGACAGCGGCCTGGCGCGGGTCAAGCGCTATTCCTACCGCAGCAAGGTGGAACAGCTGCAGATCGAAAAAATCTCGCGGGCCGCGGCGCGCCAGCGGGCCGGTCGATGCGGCCGGGTGGCCGATGGCATCTGTATCCGGCTCTATGATGAGCAGGATTTCGAAGCGCGCAGTGAATTTACTGACCCGGAGATATTGCGCTCATCCCTGGCCAGCGTGATTTTGCGCATGCTGGATCTGAAGCTCGGCGATGTGACGCAGTTTCCGTTTATCGAGCCGCCGCCCGATAAGGCCATCAAGGATGGTTTGCTGCTGCTGCAGGAGTTGGGTGCGGTGGCGGTTGCTGCCGATGGGCGACAGCAACTGACGCACAGTGGCCGCGATCTGGCGCGCTTGCCGCTCGATCCGCGGCTGGGGCGTATGGTGCTGGCGGCGCGCGAAAACCAGTGTCTGACGGAGCTGATGATTATTGCCAGTGCGCTGGGCGCGCAGGACCCGCGTTTGCGACCGCCGGAGCAACAGCAGGCCGCCGACGAGGCGCATCGGCGGATTATGTTCGGCCCGGAAGAGACGTCGGAGTTTACGGCCTGGCTCAAACTCTGGGCCTGGTATGACGAGGCGATGAAACACCATTCGTCGCGCAAGCTGACGCAGCTCTGCCAGAAAAACTTTCTATCGATTCTGCGCTTGCGCGAATGGCGGGATATTCATGGCCAGCTGCATACGCTGGCTGCCGAACTTGGCTGGAAGTTCAATAACGCGCCGGCGACCTATGAGCAGATTCATCGTGCCCTGCTCACCGGCCTGCTCGGTAACATCGGTTGCAAGTCGGAAGAGAAGGGCGATTATCTGGGCGCACGCGGGGTACGTTTTGTCGTGCATCCGGGTTCTTATCTGCAAAAGAAAGCCGGCAAGTGGCTGGTGGCGGCGGAGTTGGCAGAAACTTCGCGTCTATTCGCAAGGTGTGTGGCGCGCGTCAATCCGGAATGGATCGAGCAGATCGGTGCACATCTGGTTCGCCGGAGTTACAGCGAACCGCATTGGGAAAAGAAAGCCATGCAGGTGGTGGCCAATGAACGCACCACGCTCTACGGTCTGACGCTGCAGGCTAAACGCCGCGTGCATTTCGGTCCGCTGGATCCGGCGGCCTCACGCGAGATTTTTATCCGGGAAGGCCTGGTCGCCGGCGAGATTGATGCGGCCTGGGTCAATCGCTGGCCGTTCTATAAGCACAATCAGAAGCTGATTGCCGAGATCGAACAGCTCGAGCATAAACAGCGGCGCCAGGATGTGCTGGTCGATGATGCCCTGATCGAGGCTTTTTACGATGCCCGTATCCCCGCCGATATCGTGAACGGTGCCGGTTTTGATGCCTGGCGGCGTGAGGCGGAAAAAGCGCATCCGAAATGCCTGTATCTGGACCGTGATGGCCTGATGCGCCATGAGGCCGGTGGTGTGACGACGGATAACTTTCCGCCGGAGATCGAGATCGGTGGCGCGCGCTACGATCTGTCGTATCATTTTGCGCCCGGTGCATCCGATGATGGTGTGACGCTGACGTTGCCACTGGCCCACCTGAACCGTCTCTCGCCGGATGCCTGCGAGTGGCTGGTGCCAGGTCTGCTGCGCGACAAGGTGTTGCAACTCCTTAAACAGCTGCCACAGCTTTATCGCAGTAAGCTGGTGCCGTTACCGACATTCGCCGACGAGTTCATCGCGGCACATGCCGCAACGGGCGAAAAGCGCGATCAAGGCCGGACAGGGTTGCTGGCGGCGCTGATGCATCACATACTGTTCGAGCGCGGTTTGAATGCGCGTGGCTGGACGTTGACGCCGGATGCCTTTGCACCGGAGTCCCTGCCGGCCCATTTGCGCATGAACTTCCGTCTGGTCGATGCCGATGGCCGGCAACGGGATCAGTCACGCAGCCTGAGTGAATTACGCGCCCGCTGGGCGCAGGAGGCGCGGCAGGCCTTCAGTGCATCGGCGCAGGCTGCGGTGCAGGCCCACAACCCTCTGTCGCATTCAGTGCCCGACGATGCGGCGATTCGTGAGTCGGTACCGACCGGTGATGTGACGACTGCCGGGAGGCAGACTGCGGGTATCACGAGTTGGAGTTTCGGCGCGCTGCCGGAGCTCATGGAGCTCGTGGTGGATGGTCAGACGGTCACTGGCTACCCGGCGCTGCAAGACGATGGCGAATCGGTCTCCATCCGGGTTTATGATTCGCCGGACGCGGCCAGACAGGTCCATCGGCAGGGCTTGCTGCGCCTCTTTGCCCTGGCGTTGCATGAACCCTGGAAAGGTTTCGAAAAGCAGTTGCGTAAAGATAGCGAGCTCGGCATGCGTTTTATGCCACTGGGTGATGTCGCAGCGCTGGTCCAGCAGATTTTGTGGGCAGCACTACAACAAGCCTGCTTGTCGGATAAAGAGGCCGAGTGGCCGCGTGATGCAGCAGCCTTTTCGGCAGCGGCTCAGCGGGGGCGGGAGCGCTTGGGTTTGCTGATTCAGGAACGGGTGCGCCTGGTGCGCCAGATTCTGGATGAGTGGACGAGCCTGCGGAAAAAATTGCTGACGGCCAAAGCCTGGCCGGCGGTGGTGACCGATATCGATGCCCATTTGAATCGTCTGATCACACCGCGCTTTGTACGCGAGATCGACCGGGAGCATTTGCAGCACGTGCCGCGGTATCTCAAGGCGCATAGTATCCGGCTGGATCGTCTTAAAAGCGGTGGGACAGCAGCGCTGACGCGTGATCAGGCGGCACTCGCTGAATGGACCCATTTGTGGCAGTCTTATAAGCGGCGGGCGCGTGATCTGGCGCGTCATGGCGTGCAGGATGACCGGTTGAACCAGTTTCGCTGGCAACTCGAAGAGTTGCGGGTCAGTCTGTTTGCGCAGGAATTAAAAACGCCTTTGCCGGTGTCGGTGAAGCGTCTGGAAAAAGCATGGCAGCAGTTGAGCCATGCCTAGAAAGGAAAGCGGATTGGATCTGGTATTTGTGACACGGGTGTTCTGGCGCAGCCTGACCGCGGTGCGTAACCCGGCCCTGTGGAAGTTGTTGTCCATCCCGGTGGCTATTGCCGTGGGCAGCCTGGTGCTGTTGCTGGTGACGGCCTTGCAGCCTTTGTCAGCACAATTTCTGAGCATGGCACCGGCCTCCTGGTTGGTGAGTATCGGCTGGACCGGTGTGGCGGATGTTTTTGCCTGGGTCGCGGCCTGGTTGATGCTGTTTGCCATCAGTTACGGGCTGGCGGCATTGGTTTCAGGCTTGCTGATCGTCGGGCAGCTCACTGCCTGGTTGGGCCAGAGCACGTATCCGCAATTACGACGTCACGGCTCGGATCGGGTCCTACAGTCGGCCTGGGTCAGTACGTTCTGTACCGCCGTATATCTGGCCGGCTGGCTGTTGACCCTGCCGCTCTGGCTGGTGCCGGGGCTGGCCTTTGTGCTGCCGGTGGGCTGGCTGGCCTGGTTCAATGCACGAACCCTGTCCTTTGATGCGCTGACCAATTTTGCCAATGACACGGAGCTGGCGGCCATCCGCAAACGCTTTCGCGGCAGCTTCCTGGTGCTGGGGGCGGTTGGGGCGCTCATGGCGCACATTCCGATTCTCGGTTTTTTTGCGGCCTCGTTTACGGCGCTGATGTTTGCCGTCGCGGCGCTGGAAGCGCTGAGCCTGGTGCGTGGTCAGTCGGATGGCGCCGGCGAGGTGGTTGAAGGTGAAGTCGTGATGCGCTCAAGTACAAAAACAATCCGTGAAAGTCTGCCATGAAACCCTCTGTGCCTAACCCGGAACACAAGACGCCAACATTTGGCGCGGTGATTATTGGAGACGAGATTCTGTCCGGCAAGCGGACGGACAAGCATTTCAGCTGGCTGGCCGGGGTGATGGCGGCGCGTGGTTTGCGGTTGTCCTGGGTCGAGTATCTGGGCGATGACCGTGCGCGCCTGGCGTCGGTTTTCGAGCGCACCCGTGCGGCGGGTGATGTGGTGTTTTCTTTTGGCGGGATCGGTAATACGCCGGATGACCATACCCGGCAGGCCGCGGCAGAGGCATTTGGCGTGGGGCTCGCCCTGCATCCGGATGCCGAGCGAGAAATCCGCGCCCGTTTTGCCGCCGAGGACGTGACGCAGCAACGTCTGTTGCTGGGCACGTTCCCGGTGGGCTCGGCGATTATTCCGAACCCGTTTAACCGCATCCCGGGCTTCATGATGTATCAGCACTACTTTGTGCCGGGTTTTCCGCAGATGGCGCATCCGATGCTGGCATGGGTGCTCGATACCTACTACCGTGCCTACTTCAGCACGGCGCCGGATGTGGATCGGGCGATTCTGCTGACGGGAGAGGGCGCCTATGAAAGTGCGCTGCTGGATCTGATGGAGCGCATTGTAGCGGCGTATCCGGATCTGAAACTCTTTTCGTTGCCATCGCTTACGGAAGATGGCGTGCGACGCCATCTGGAGCTGGGCGTCAATGGTCCGGCAGCACGTGTTGAACAGGCATTGGCCGAAATCATTGCCGAGGTGGATCGGCGCCAACTGACCTGGTGCTATCGCCCGGATTGAGGGTTGGTTCACACCCCCGATGATTATTTGCCGGGGGTGATGACCGCTTTGGCGCGTCCGTCCGGCGTCGTGCTGACGGGCGGCACGCTGTCTGTTGGCAGGGTGGCTTTGCTCGGTGCTGGGGTCCAGCCGGAGGGTTTTGGTGGATGCGGTGCCACGCCGGCTTGTGCGGGCAGTGCCTTGTTGATATCCGGAATCGGCTGGCCTTTGGCCAGGATCTGATAGCGCTCGGTCACATTGTCGTAAATGATGACATCGCCTTTGGCGTCATCCGTCGATGTTTTGATATGAGCCTGGTCGAAGAAAATGAACTTGTCGGTACGATCATCGTATTCGATGCGTTCACCCCAGCCCTCCATCCAGCCTTTGCCATCGTTCTCGCGCTGTTTGACGTGGGCCGGTTTCTGCGCGGAGCCATAGGCAATGCTTTTAGTGAAGCCCGCTGCGTCCTGTTTGATGCTCACCTTATCCGAGGTCAACAGACGCGACCCCTGAGTCATGCGCACGCTACCAACGTAATGATAGGTTTTGCGCAGATCGTCCATGTTGGCACTCTGAGCGCTGAAGTTCATCGGCTTGGTACCGTCGTTCCGATCAGCCAGTGCCTGGCCGTTGGCCATCAGGCTGATCAGACAGAGCGTCAGCAAGAAACGAGAACTCTTCATCATCAGCGTTTGTAGGAACCGGTCACATCACTACGGAACTGGTAGGTCTGGGTGACGTTATCAGCCTCAAAGCCGGTGCCACTGATCCAGGAGCTACCCTGTTGAATGCGGGCAAAGCCGGGGGTGCGCGCGCGCTCTTCATCGACCAGCACGCGCATGTGCGGTGCCGTCAGGGTGATGGCGGCTTTACCGCTCTGCGCTGGGCGGAAGGCACGGACATCGCCCGTCAGATCCACTTCAGACCCATCACTATTGATGATGGCTTGGTTTGCCGTGACGGTGGTTGCCGGACCGGCGTTATAAAATCTCTGAAGAAAGGGGCTTTGAATGAGCGACGTTTCGTCATCCGGAAAATGGCGTGCTTCGCGACCTCGCAGGCCGGCTTTCCGTTGTCCGGTGCTGTCGTAACTGACCGCATCAAAGTCTTTGGCAAACATGTCCGGGTCGTGGCGGAAACGGCCTCCCACATCGACCGGGTCGGCCGAGGATACAACGGCTAGCCAGTAGGACATTGCAGCCAGAATTGCCAGAAGCCCGATGGGGAAGGCGGCTGTCAGCACATCCCTGAGTACCGGGTGAGCAACGTTAGGGTGGGCGCGCCAGAACATTCTAGTGAATACCACTGGTCAGAAAGGCGTCCAGTTTGCCCTGGGCCTGCAGGATGTATTCGCAGACGGTGCGTACGGCACCGCGGCCGCCGTGTTCTTCAGTGACCAGCGTCGCGGCCTCGCGAATCACCTTGACCGCATTGACCGGGGCGGCAGCAAAGGCGCAGGCCTGCATGGCCGCCAGATCGATCAGATCATCTCCCATAAAGCCGGCTTGAGAGAAGTCCAGTCCGGCTTCGGTCAGCCAGGTGTGGTAAACCGTGCGTTTGTCGCTGACGCCTTGCGCCAGGTGGGTGATGCCCAGATTGCGGGCGCGGTGTTCGACGGCTGGCGACGAGCGGCCGGTGATCCAGCCGACGATAATGCCGGATTTCTGCAGCATGCGGATGCCGGCACCATCCAGGGTATAGAAGGTTTTGGTTTCGCTACCATCCGGCAGAAAGGTGAGGGTGCCATCCGTCATGACACCATCGACGTCGAAGGCCATGAATTTGAGGTTTTTGACGGCGTCCGACATCAGACAACCTTGGCCCGGAAGAGATCATGCATGTTCAGTGCGCCTTGCAGGTGGCCGGCGTTGTCAGTGACCACCAGCTGATTGATGCGGTACTGCTCCATCAGCGCCACGGCTTCAACGGCCAGTTTGTCGGCGCGGATGGCTTTGGGGTTGGCCGTCATCACATCACTGACGGAGACGGTTTGCAGGCTCAGTTGTCTTTCAAAGGCGCGGCGTAAATCGCCGTCCGTAAAGATGCCGAGGACCCGGTTGTCGGCGTCGCAGACCACCGTCATGCCTAGTCCGCCGCGTGAAATGGCGAGGACGGCATCCGCCAGCGAGCTGGTTGGTGTTACCACGGGGAGTGCTGCGACCGGATGCATGACGTCGCGGACATGCGTCAGTAGACGGCGCCCCAGCGCACCACCCGGGTGCGACTGGGCAAAATCCTCAGGACTGAAACCGCGTGCCTGCAGCAGGGCGACGGCCAGGGCATCGCCCAGGGCCAGTGCCGCGGTCGTGCTGGCGGTGGGTGCCAGATTGTGCGGACAGGCCTCGCGCACGACACTGCCGTCAAGCGCGATATCGGCTTCCCGGGCCAGCGTGGCATCGAGATTGCCGGTCAGGGCAATGACGCGTGTGCCGCGGCGGCGTAATACGGGCAGGATGCTCAGCAATTCTTCGGCTTCGCCGGAGTACGAGAGCGCCAGAAAGACGTCAGCACCGGTGATCATGCCGAGATCGCCATGGCTGGCTTCTGCCGGGTGCACAAAATAGGCGGGGGTCCCCGTGGAGGCCAGGGTGGCGGCCATTTTGCGGGCAACGTGGCCGGATTTACCCATCCCGGAGACGATGACCCGGCCCGGGCTGTGCAGAATGAGTGCCACAGCCGCCAGAAAGGCGTCGCCCAGGCGGGGCTCCAGATCCAGCAGGGCTTCGGCCTCGGTGCGCAGCACCCCTCGCGCCAGCGCGAGAAGACTGTCGCGGTCGGCGGGGGTGAATTTATTTAAAGCACTGGCGGCTGGGTGTGCAGACATGTCATGCGGCAGAGGTATGATTGTGTTCGAGTATAACAAACCGGATTCGTGGATCCGGTGTCCTCTGGTCCCGCTGCCTTTATGTCTACGTTGTCTCTGGTTCTGATGCTGCTTGCCGCCTCGGTGTTTGGCGTGATCCTCGTACGTCGGATCAATATGCCGCCGATGTTCGGCTATCTGCTGGTGGGGCTGCTGATCGGACCGCATGCCCTGTCTTTGCTGAAGAATGTGAAGGCCGCCAATACACTGGCCGAGTTCGGCGTGGTCTTCCTGATGTTCTCGATCGGGCTGGAGTTTTCACTCGCGCGCCTGTTTACCATGCGCAAGACGGTGTTCGGCTTTGGCATGTCGCAGGTGCTGGTAACGATGACGGTGACCGGTGGATTGGCCATGTTGACGGGACTCAACTGGCAGGCCGGACTGGCGCTGGGGGGGGCCGTGGCCATGTCGTCGACGGCGGTGCTGTCTAAATTGCTGGTCGAGCGCCGGGAGCTGCAGGCACCGCATGGCCGCGAAGTGATGGGCGTATTGCTGGCGCAGGATCTGCTGGTGGTGCCTTTGCTGATCATGATTCCGGCACTGGGTCAGCCGGCCGCCGATATGGCGGTGGAGGTCGGTGTGGCGCTCCTCAAAGCCGGTCTGGTGCTTGGCGTGGTGCTATTCCTTGGCCAGAAGTGGATGCGTCGCTGGTTTCATGTGGTGGCACGCAGTAAATCCTCCGAGCTCTTTGTCCTCAACGTGCTGCTGGTGACGCTGGGATTGGCCTATGTGACGGAAGAAGCGGGGCTCTCACTGGCTCTGGGGGCCTTTGTGGCCGGCATGCTGATTGCCGAAACCGAATACCGGCATCAGGTGGAAGAGGATATCAAGCCGTTCCGGGATGTGCTGATGGGGCTCTTTTTCGTGACGATCGGCATGATGCTGAACCCGACCGTGATCTGGAAAAACCTGTGGCTGGTCCTGGCCCTGGTGGTGGGCGTAGTGCTGATCAAGGCGCTCGTGGTGTTTGTCCTGTCCCGTCTGTTTGGCGGCAGTCAGTCGACCGCCTTGCGTTCGGCGCTCTGGTTGGCGGCCGGTGGTGAATTCGGCTTTGTGCTGCTGACGGAAATTGCCACGGCGCGGCTGGCACCACGGCCGATTATTCAGGTTGTGCTGGCGGCATTGCTGATTTCGATGATGCTGGCGCCGATCATTGTGTATTGGTGTGATCGCATTGTGATCCGCTTCTCGGCCGGGGAATGGCTGGCCCGTTCCATGCAACTGACGCAGCTGGCGGCGGCATCCCTGGCAACGCAGAAACATGCGGTCCTGTGCGGTTTTGGCCGCAGCGGTCAGTCGCTGGCCCGGATTCTGGCGCAGGAACATATCGGTTATGTGGCGCTGGATCTGGATCCGGAACGGGTGCGGGAGGCCGCCAAGGGCGGCGAGTCGGTGATCTTTGGTGACGCCGGTCGCCGCGAGACGCTGATTGCCGCCGGGGTCAAACGTGCCAGCGTGGTGGTGATTACCTTTGCTGATACGCCGACAGCCGAAAAGATTCTGCATTATTGCCGCGAGTTGCGACCAGATCTGCCGGTATTAGTCCGGACGGAAGACGAACGGGATCTGCCGCGGCTGGTGGCGGCGGGCGCGGCAGAGGTGGTACCGGATGCCCAGGAAGCCAGCCTGATGCTGGGGTCGCATGCCTTACTGCTGATGGGCGTGCCGCTCAATCGCGTGATGCGCCGTGCCCGCGACGCCCGGAATGCCCGCTATCGGTTATTGCGCGGGTTCTTTAAGGGGATGTCGGATCAACCGGAAGAAACCGATGCCGAGTCCGCCCGCATGTTTTCGGTGATGATCGAACCGGGGGCCTTCGCGGTGGGTCAAAGCCTGGAGGACCTGGCGCTGCTAGAGGTGGAGGTCAGCGCCATTCGTCGCCATGGCATTCGTGGCCTCGAACCGGGTCCGGAGACCCGCATCCAGGAAGGCGATGTGGTGGTTTTGTTGGGCAGCCCGAATGCAGTGTCTGCGGCCGAAGCCCGCTTGCTGCAGGGCGTTTGATCCCCGGGCGTTGGGCCGCGGCTTTGTGACGCGGTTTTAATTGACGGCCTGGGTGGTTGGCTGCGTGACCGGCGGTGTTGATGCATCACCGCCAGGTAGCGGTGTCACTGTCCCCTGAGTTTTTGCGGCATCATCACGGGCGTTTTGATCCAGCGCCTGAGCCTTGGGTTCTTCGAGGATGGTGATTAACGAGGTTTTAACGACGCGCTGAACGCCTGCCGTGGTGCGCACAATCTCAACGCCGCGCTCCAGCTCACTTTGTGTCAGCATCCCGAAAACGTAAACCACACTGTTTTCGGTAACCACCTTCATGGCGTTGCCTAGCTCCGGTTGGTCATTCACCAGACGTGCTTTCACTTTGGAAGTGATAAAGCTATCGTTGTTACGAACCGCGAGCGATGTCACCGGCCCAACGACCAGCTGATTGTCCACGCCTTTGACACCCGAAATGACTTTGATGGCATCTGTTGCCTTCTGTTTATCGGCGTCGGTTGCCACCTCACCGGTTAGCAAAACCCGATCATTGAAGGCGTTGGCGATGATGTGGGTGTCTTTCGCCGAGCCAATCTCGCCCAGTGGCGAAGCGGCCTGAATATCGATCCAGGCATCTTTGGAGTAGGCGGCAACGGACCGACGATCAGCCAGCACGATCGCACTCGCGGCCACGGCACCGATGATAGCCGTTTCTATACAGGCCGTTAGCTGGGTGGTCAGGCAGACAGCCGCCAGGGCTGTGACGATGGTGCGCTTGGCGGGTACTTTCATGCGTCTTCTCCGAGTAACGAGACGTCAATGCCATCACAGAGTGCGTGAATGATGGTGAGGTGGGTTTCCTGCGTGCGGGCGGTGCGGTCCGCAGGGGCGCATAGATGTACATCACCATCGCGCAGCAGGGCACCGATCTGACCGCCGCCTTTGCCGGTGAGGGCGATGATTGTCATGTCGTGCTCATGGGCGGCTCTGATGGCTTCGATGACATTCTTCGAGTTGCCGGAGGTGGAGATGGCCAGCAGGACATCGCCCGGATGGCCGAGCGCGCGTACCTGCTTGGAGAACACCACATCGTAGGCGTAGTCGTTGGCGATAGCGGTGATAATCGAGGTATCGGTGGTCAGCGCGATGGCGGCCAGCTCCTGGCGCTCACGTTCGAAGCGGCCCACCAGTTCGGCGGCAAAGTGCTGGGCATCGCCGGCCGAACCGCCGTTACCGCAGGCCAGGATCTTGCCGCCGGCAATCAGCGCCTGGACCATGGTGTCGATCGCGGTGGCGACTGGTGCGCTCAGGGTTTCGGCGGCCTTGAGTTTGGTTTGGGCACTGTCTTCAAAGTGGCGTTTGACGCGGGCTTGCAAATCCATGGGGAACTCCGTCACGGGTGGGCCATTGCCGCTGGGTCCTGGCGTGCCTGGGATCAAGCACTTGAAATGACCCGATGCTGGGGCTGAAAAGTTGGCAAGATCTTAACATGGCCGCGCGGTTGGCTAACGGGAGAGACGGATGCCGATCTCGAAACGTAAGCGCCGCCAGGGTGACTCATCGGGGCGAAGCCCGACGACACGAGCAACCAGGGGTTCACCCCGATCCATGGCGCGCGCCACGGTTTTATTTTCCCGGCGCGGCACAAAGCCCAGCATATGACCCTGCCACAGCACCTGAATCGCGTTAGGGTCGTGTGGGTTGGCGGGGTCGCGCTTTAGTGTGAGCGTATCGCCAACCTTAATTTGCGACACCACTTCGGGTAAGTCATGAAATTGGCTGCCCGCGAGCGGGGATGATTGAATCAGTAAGGTTGCCTGGCCCAGCTGTGTTACGGAAGCGTTTGGCGTTTGCTCTGGTGGGGAAGCACGCGCTGTGCCAGAAAGTACAAAGGCAAAGATCAAGGCGTGCAAAATACAGCGACACCTCCGGTTGTGTCGGCACTTAGTCGGCTTGGAAGGCATCTTTAATCCACGTTAGTTGATTGGCGTCCAGGCTATCCAGCAGCACACAGTCAAAGCGACAAGGGCGTTCTGCTTGTCGTGGATAGCGTTGCAGATAACAGCGGGCGGCATGAATGATGCGGTGCTGTTTGCGGGCGTCGATGCTGGCCGCCGCGCCGCCAAATCGGGCATTGCGTCTCAGCCGCACTTCAACAAAAACGAGGGTCTGGCCATCCAGTGCGATGCAGTCAATTTCGCCGCCGCGCACGCGATAATTCCGCATCAGAATGCTTAGCCCGGCGCGCGTCAGATGGGCGGACGCCAGATCCTCGGCCGCGTTGCCGGTCACTTGCCTGGGCGTGAGCGTGGTATCTTGCTGTGGCATCCGCATATCCAATCAAGATGATTTCTCAAATTTCAATGGCTACTCTAACGCAATCGCCGGGAAACAGCACGGCCACACTTTTTGTCGTGGCGACACCGATAGGCAATCTGGAAGACCTGACACCACGCGCGGCACGCATTTTGCGCGAGGTGGCGGTGGTGGCGGCTGAAGATACGCGGCGCACGGCAACGCTATTGCGTCATGTGGGTAGTGGCGCTTCGATGCTGGTGGCTGATGAACATCACGAACAACGGGCTGCCCAGAAGATTGCAGTGCATCTGGCGGCAGGGCAGTCGGTAGCGTTGGTGAGTGATGCCGGTACGCCGGCGATTTCTGATCCGGGCGGGCGGGTCGTTGCGGCTTTGCGCGCTGAAGGCTGGCCCGTAGTAGCGGTGCCCGGTGCCTGTGCGGCGGCGGCGGCCTTGTCGATTGCCGGTTTAACGCATGCGGGCGGCGGCTGGATTTTCGCGGGCTTTTTGCCAACGAAAACGCAAGAGCGCTTGCGGGTGCTAGCGGATTGGAAAGCGCGCGCAAGCGATGATCTGGCACTGGTTTTTTATGAGGCACCGCATCGCATTGATGAGACGCTGGCTGCTCTGGCAGAAGCGTTTGGCGCTGAGCGCGAAATCCTGATCGGGCGTGAATTGACTAAGGTCTTCGAGCAATCGGTACGCCTGCCTCTGGGCGAAGCGGTGGACTGGTTGGAAAGCGACGCCAATCATGCGCGTGGTGAGTTTGTGTTGGTGATTTTTCCGCCGGTGGAGCAGAAGGCGGCGGCCGTTGGTCTGGATGAAGCTGCTGAAAAGGTTGTACAGACATTGGTTGCCGCCGGCTTGCCCACCAAGCAGGTGGCGCAGATCGCCCAGCGGCTGACCGGTGCGCCCAAAGACCTGCTCTATCAGCGGGCGCTGGCGCTCAAAGACTGATTGTCCGAGAGGGCTGTGGCGGGCGTAAAATGCTGTGATTAACGAATAAGCTCAAGGATGCTGTTGTGACCGCTGCCATTAACGAACTCATTTTTCGCCAACCGGATGATTGGCATATCCACCTGCGTGATGATGATGCGTTGAAGGTAACGGTGCCGCATGTGGCACACCAGTTTGCCCGCGCGATCATCATGCCGAATTTGCGGCCGCCAGTGACTACGGTTGCGGCGGCACGGGCGTATCGTGAGCGCATTCTGGCGGCGTGTCCAACCGGCTCAAATTTTGAACCGCTGATGACGCTGTATCTCACCGATACCACGAGCCCCGAAGAAATTGCCAAAGCCAAAGCCTCCGGTTTTGTGAAGGCTGTGAAATTGTATCCGGCGGGCGCGACCACGAATTCGGATGCCGGTGTGACGGCCATCGAAAAGACCTATCCGGCATTGGCCGAAATGGCCGCACAGGGCATCCCGCTGCTGGTGCACGGTGAGGTGACTGATCCTGCGATTGATCTTTTTGATCGTGAAGCCGAATTTATCGAACAAGTACTCAAGCCCTTGATGCATAAGTTCCCGGATCTGCGCGTGGTCTTCGAGCACATCACCACCGCGGATGCTGCGGCCTTTGTGCGCAGCGCGGGCGCCAATGTGGGCGCAACGATTACGGCGCACCATCTGCTCTATAACCGTAATGCCATCTTCCAGGGCGGCGTGCGACCACACTACTACTGCCTACCCGTGCTGAAGCGCGAGACACATCGCGAAGCGCTTGTTGAAGCGGCGACCTCAGGCTCGGTACAATTTTTCCTGGGCACCGATTCGGCACCGCATGCCAAGCTGACGAAAGAGGCCTCGTGTGGTTGTGCCGGATGCTACACCGCGGGTGAGGCCATGGAGATGTATGCCACGGCCTTTGATGCCGTGGGTGCGCTGGATAAGCTGGAAGGCTTTGCCAGCCTGCATGGGCCGGCTTTCTACGGCTTGCCGGTGAATGAACGCAAGGTGGTATTGCGTCGCGCACCGAGCGTAGTGGCCGCCGGATATCCGTATATCAACGGCGACACGCTGGTGCCCTTAGAGGCCGGTAATACCTTGCCTTGGACCTTCGGCGGTTTCGCCGTCTGAGTCCATTGGCTTCCCACGTATAATGCGTGTGGGAAGTCGCCCAGGCAGCCGCTGCGTACCGCAAGGTGCGGGGAGGAAAGTCCGGGCTCCGCAGAGCAGGATGCCGGCTAACGGCCGGGCACCGTAAGGTGACGGAAAGTCCCACTGGCAGCAGTGGGCAGCAATAGTGAGTGTCTGAGTCCGGTTCGTCCCGTCTCATTGTTGCTGGCAACAGAAAGCAAACCGCCGATGGCGTCAGACGCCAGGTAAGGGTGAAAGGGTGAGGTAAGAGCTCACCGCGTCCGGGGCCAACGCCGGACGGCACGGTAAACCCCATCCGGAGCAAGACCAAATAGGGAAGCATGGCGTGGCTCGCGTCGCTTCCGGGTAGGTTGCTTGAGCGTTCCGGTAACGGATCGCCTAGAGGAATGGCTGCCACGCAGCCGGGGTCTCCCGGTTGTGCACAGAACCCGGCTTATCGGGCGACTTTCCACGCTGATTTTGCTGAATCGATGAATCGCCATCCCCAAAACGGGGTGGCGATTTTTTTTGCGTCCCGCGAAAAATATTTTTGTGGATAACTTTGTGGGCTTTCTTCATCAGGTACTTTAAGTGCCGATTTTGGCCCATTGATTTATATGAATATTTTTTGCGGCAATCGGCTACAAAAAGTGCGCTAACCCCTTGTTGTCATTAGAAAAAATGTGAAAAAACCCCTTGACCGAGGGTTCTTTGTTCTCTAAAGTGGAAAAAAGTGGGGAAAAGTGGGATATCAGTGATTTCCTGCCCGTCCCCGTTCCCTGTCTTCACCGGTTTTACGACACAGAAAACGCTCCATGTCCTTTCAAGGTGCTATCGCTCTGACGCTTGATGCCAAAGGTCGGCTCGCCATTCCGGCGCGTCACCGTGGCGCGCTGTCGGCTGCGCTGGCTGGGCGTGAAGTAACTGCGGAGTCGGGTGGTCTGATCCTGACCGCGCATCCGCACAAGTGTTTGTTGCTGTATCCAGAGCCTGCGTGGACGCCGATTCGGGATCGCATCCTGAAAGCACCGAGTTTTGATACCCGTTCCGCAGCGCTGAAGCGTGTGCTGATTGGTAATGCCCGCGAAGAAGGCATGGATTCGGCCGGCCGTTTGCTGGTGGCGCCAGAGTTGCGTGAATTTGCTGGCCTGGAGCGCAAAGTCTGGATGGTGGGTCTGGGATCTCACTTCGAATTGTGGAGCGATGCCGGTTGGCAAGCTCAAAACGCCGCCGCCGTTGAGGTGCTGCAATCTGCCGAGCCGCCGGCCGGTTTCGAGGACTTCGCACTGTGACAACCCGCGTCGAGGTGAGCAGCCCGGCACCTCGCGCCCCCAGTGTCTCCGCCACCGCAGAAGCCGCCAGCCCGATGTCCGAATTTCATGAGACCGTTTTGCTCGACGAAGCCGTTGAGGCGCTGGCGATTCGCCCGGACGGTTGCTATATCGACGCCACCTTCGGACGAGGTGGTCATTCACGCAAGATTCTGTCGCAGCTCGGCCCGAACGGCCGACTGCTGTCGCTGGATCGGGATCCGCAGGCGATTGCCGCTGGGGCGCTGGTTAACGATCCGCGTTTCACACTGGTGCATACCGCGTTTGACGGCATGGCTGCCGCTGCGGCGCAGGTTGGTTTTGATGTGGCCCGGGTAGACGGGGTGCTGTTTGATCTGGGGCTCTCCTCTCCCCAGCTTGATACGGCATCCCGTGGGTTCTCATTCCGTTTTGATGCGCCGCTCGATATGCGCATGGATACAACACGCGGCCAGACGGCTGCAGCCTGGCTGGCAGAAGTCGACGAAAAAACTTTGGCGGAGGTCATCAAAGATTATGGCGAAGAACGGTTTGCTGTCTCGATTGCAAAGAAGATTGTGGCTGCTCGGGCCGAGCGTCCTCTCACCACAACAGGGGAGCTCGCAACGCTTGTACGTTCGTGCGTGCGCACCTGTGAGCCCGGCAAGGATGCGGCGACGCGTACCTTCCAGGCTGTACGGATTTATCTCAATCAGGAGCTCGGCCAGCTGGCGCTAACGTTGCCGCAGGCCATGGGGCTGCTCAAACCGGGTGGTCGTCTGGTGGTGATCAGTTTCCATTCGCTGGAAGATCGTGTGGTGAAGCGCTTCATGCAGGCGGGTGCCAAGCCCGTCGAGCCGCCCAAGGGCGTGCCACTGACTGTGGCCCAGCTGCCCAAGCCCGAATTGGCGATCATCGGCAAGCCCGTGAAAGCCGGCGCTGCCGAGTTGTCGGTGAACCCGCGGTCGCGTAGCGCCATCATGCGCGTTGCCGAAAAGCTGGCGGCCTGACGATTATGCGCCGCCTCAATCTTTTGCTCATCGTGGTCGTGCTGGTCTCGTCAATTGGCGTGATCACCAGTCAGCACCAGGCGCGCAAGCGTCTGCAGGCGCTGGAGCAGGAGCGCGAGCGCTCACACAATCTGGAAGTGGAATTCGGTCAGCTGCAACTGGAAATGTCGTCGTGGGCGGCGCATACGCGCATTGAAAAAATTGCCCGCGAAAAACTCGGCATGCAGCCCCCGGATATGAAGAAGGTGCAGAAACTCGGAGGGGCGCAATGAGCCGCAAGGATCATCGCTTTACCGAGAGTCCGGTGCTGAAGGATCAGCTGGCCGGCTGGCGCATTCATCTGGTATCAGCCCTGATTTTCGGGGCTTTGCTGGCGTTAGTAGGTCGTGCCTTCTATCTGCAGATTATCAATGAAGATTTTCTGCAGGAGCGCGGCGATGCGCGCTACCGTCGCGTACTGGATATCCCGGCCTCGCGCGGCAAGATTCTGGATCGTCACGGCGACATGCTGGCGCAATCGACGCCGATGCGAGCAGTATGGGCCACCGCCGATGCCAAGCTGGATAAGGATCAGCTGAAAGCGCTGGCCGAGTTGCTGGAAATGGATCCGCGTCAGATCGAGAAAAAGCTGACGGGCGAGAAAAACTTTGTCTATCTGAAGCATCAGGTGTCGCCAGAGAGCGCTGCCCGTGTTGCGGCTTTGAAGCTGCCCGGGATCCAGATGGACCGCGAATACAGTCGTTTTTACCCGGCCGGTGACATGGTGGCCCACATGGTGGGCTTTACCGGTAAAGAAGATAAAGGCCAGGAGGGTGTGGAGCTGGCGTTTGAATCCCGCCTGATAGGCGCTAACGGTGAGCGTACGGTGATCAAGGATCGTCGTGGCCAGATTGTCGAAGAAATCGGTTCGGAGCGGCCGCCGCAGGATGGTGAGGATATCCAGCTGGCGATTGATTCGAAGATCCAGTTCATTGCCTTTAATGCGCTCCGTAATGCCGCCGAAAAGTTTCATGCCAAGGGTGGCAGTGTGATTGTGGCGGACGTTAAGTCTGGCGAGATTCTGGCGCTAGCCAACTGGCCGACCTATAACCCGAATAACCGCTCGCAGTTGTCGGGTGGTCAGCTACGTAACCGGGCTGTCACCGATAGCTTTGAGCCGGGCTCCACCATGAAGCCTTTTATTGCGGCATTGGGTCTGGATCGCGGCAAATATAAATTTGACTCGATCATTAATTGTGCGCCGGGAAAAATGACGATCGGGTCGGCAACGATCAGTGATGCACACCCCTATGGTGCGTTGACGCTGGCGCAGGTGATCCAGAAATCGTCAAACATCGGTGCTACCAAGATTGCCCTGGGTTTTCCATCCGAAGATATGTGGACCATGATGAGCAAGGTCGGCTTCGGTAAACCGCTGGGCCTTGGTTTCCCGGGTGAGGTCGGTGGCCGCTTGCGCCCATGGCAGACCTGGAAGCCGATTGAGCAGGCGACCATGTCCTACGGTCACGGGGTCTCGGTGACCGTTGCCCAGCTGGCGCATGCATACACGGTGTTTGCGCGTGACGGGGATGTGGTGCCGCTCTCGCTGCTCAAGACGACGGGTGCTGTTGCCGGCCAACCCGTGTTCTCGCCGGAAACGGCCCGTCAGTTGCGCCTGATGCTGGAGATGGTGGTCAGCCCGGAAGGGACGGCGCGCAAGGCGGCTGTGCCTGGTTATCGTGTGGGCGGCAAGACCGGGACAGCGCACAAGCTGGTGAATGGTCGCTACGCCAATAAATATCTGGCGTCCTTTGTCGGCATTGGCCCCATGTCCGACCCGCGGCTGGTGGTCGGTGTCGTCGTTGATGAGCCGGTGGGTGCGCACTACGGCGGTGAAGTCGCCGGTCCGGTGTTTTCGGAAGTGATGGGCGGCGCGTTGCGCACGCTCGGCGTGCCACAGGACCAGGACACGGTGCCGGCGATCGTGAAGAGTGCATCGTATGGGGCGGCGACAGCGCATGCTACAGCGCCAGACAAAAAGAAAGGGGCGCGCTGATGTCGCCGCTTTCGACCCGTGAAGACGTGCTGAGCTGGTTGCTGGCGCAAGGTCTGCGCCCTACGGGTGTTTGTGCCGATAGCCGTCGTGTGCGTGCCGGTGATCTGTATGTGGCGGAAGTGCCGGAATCCGGTGCGCGTGCGGTTTATGTGCGCGATGCGTTGGCCAATGGTGCCTGTGCAGTGCTATGGGCCGATGATCTGCCCTTGTGCGCCGCCGAGTTTGGAAGTGCGGCGGTCGTTGCTGTGAGTGGGCTACATGCGTTGGTGGGCCCCGTTGCCCAGCAGGTTTACGGCAACCCCAGTGAAAAGCTGCGCGTGCTGGCGGTAACCGGCACCAATGGCAAAACGACGATTACACAATGGCTGGCACAAACCATGCCGGGCCGTTGTGCAGTGATTGGTACCCTGGGCGCCGGTTATCCGGAGGCCATGGTGGCGACCGGCTTCACGACGCCGGATGCTGCGCAATACGCCCATCTGCTGGCCGATTTTGTCGAAGACGGTGCCACGGCCTGTGCGGTTGAGGCCAGCTCGATCGGGATCGCGGAGGCGCGCATGGCTGGCAGCCATGTGGACTGCGCCGTATTCACCAATCTGACACGGGATCATCTCGACTATCACAAGACCATGGAGGCCTATGCGGCGGCCAAGGCCTGTCTGTTCGGCTGGCCGGATCTGCGGGCTGCCGTGATTAATTACGATGATCCCTTTGGCCGTGAGTTGCTCGATGGCACAACGGCATCCCTGGTGCTGGCCTATGGGTTGAGTACGCGTCCGGCGGATCTGCCGGCATCGGTGCACTGGGTGGGCGCCGATGCGGTGGTGCCGACGGCGCAGGGCCTGAGTGCCACGCTGGTGTTCGGTGACGAGCGCCTCCCGCTGGTGGCGCATGTGATTGGCCGTCATAACTTGTCGAACCTGCTGGCGGTTGCTGCAGTATTGATCGCCCAGGGCCTGAGCCCGGCAGAAATTGTCGTGCACCTCGCGCGTCTGCAGCCGCCGGCCGGCCGTATGGCCTGCCAGGGGGGCGAACATATGCCGCTGGTGGTGGTGGATTATGCCCACACGCCAGATGCGTTGCGTCATATTCTGGCGGCGCTCCGTGATGTTGCTACGGCGCGTGGTGGTCGGTTGGTCTGTGTGTTTGGTTGTGGTGGTGATCGTGATCCGGGTAAGCGTCCGGAGATGGGGCGTGCCGCCGCCCAGGGGGCTGATCATGTCGTGGTGACCTCGGATAATCCGCGCTGGGAAGTCCCTGCCGAGATTATTCGCGCCATTGTTGCCGGTGTGCCGGAGGCGGTGGTGATCGAAGACCGGGCGGCAGCGATTGCCAACGCGATCGCCGAGGCGACAGAAGCCGATGTGGTGCTGCTGGCCGGTAAAGGCCATGAGCTGGATCAGGAGATCCGCGGTCAGCGCTATCCCTTTGACGATACGGTACACGCGCGCAAGGCGCTGGCGTTGTGGGCAAGCCGCCCCCCGTCGGTAGCCCGGGAGGTGGTCTGATATGAGCGCCATGAATAAACCAATGCGCTCCGTGCGTCTGGCCGAAGCGGTACCGCTGTCGCTGGTGACCGACTGGTTGTCGGCACATCTGCCGCAGGGTTGTGGCAGTGAGATGGTGCAGGGCGTTTCAACCGATACCCGCACCTTGCAGCCGGGGGATCTGTTTGTCGCGTTGCGTGGTGCACAATTTGATGCCCACGAATTTCTCGAAGATGTCCGCGAGGCCGGAGCCATTGCGGCCGTCGTTGAGGCTGGGCATCCGGTGCTGAGTTCGCCGGCACTGGATGGCTGGCCGCTGGTGGTGTGTGATGACACGCGCCATGCGCTGGGTGTGCTGGGCCAGGCCTGGCGGGAGCGCTATCAGTTAACAGTGGTCGCCGTTACCGGTTCGAACGGCAAGACCACGACCAAGGAGCTGATCAGTCATCTGTTCCGCGAAGAAGCGGGTGATGAGGCGGTGCTTAGTACCTTGGGCAATTTCAACAATGAGATCGGTCTACCGCTAACGCTATTGCGTCTGGGGCCGCAGCATCGCTATGCCGTCATTGAACTGGGCATGAGCCATCCGGGTGAAATCGCCGCCCTGGCGCAGTTGGCAGAACCGTCGATTGCCGTCGTGACCAATGCGCAGCGTGCGCATCTGGCGGGGATGGGTTCTCTGGCTAGTGTGGCCGATGAAAAAGGCAGCCTCTTCGATGTGCTGCCGGAAGGCGGTACAGCGATTGTCAATCTGGACGATCCGCACGCGTCGTCGTGGCTCAACCGGATCCGTGCCGGTCGTCGAGTTTTAGGCACAACGGTCGGTGCGCATGAGATCACCGATGCCGCTGTTGCAGCGGCACCAGCTTTTGCCATCACGTCCATCGAAGCGGCGGCGGGATCGACGGCGCAGAGCCTGATCGTGCAGACGCCCAAAGGCGCGATGGCGGTGAATCTGCCGCTGGCGGGTAGCCATAACGCGAGTAATGCAGTGCAAGCCATGGCGGCCGGTTATGCCGCGGGTCTGGATGTGGCGCAGATGGCAGGCGCACTGAGGGCATTTGATGGCGTGGCAGGCCGTTTGCAACAGAAGTGTGGTGTGGCCGGCGCGGTGGTGATTGATGACACCTATAACGCCAACCCGGATTCCATGCGTGCGGCTGTTAATGTCCTGACGACCCGTGCCTCGGATAGCGACACCGTTCTGGTGATCGGCGACATGGGGGAAGTTGGTCCGGACGCCGCAGCGCTGCATGCCGAAGTCGGTCGTTATGCGGCCGAGCAGGGTGTGGGTGCCCTGTATGCCGTTGGTCCGCTCTCGGTCTCGGCGGTTGCCGCTTACGGCAATGCCTGCCCGCAAAGGGCAAAACACTTCAAGACACAGGAAGAGCTCGTCGCTGCGCTGCGGCCGATGCTGAGCAAGCGCTCACGGGTTCTGGTTAAAGGTTCGCGTTCGGCACGGATGGAAAACGTGGTGAATGCACTGATTGAAAACGCGTAGGAAATAACGATGCTACTTTGGCTCTCGGAATGGTTGGCTCAGGATGTGCGGGCGTTCAACGTCTTCAATTACCTGACGCTGCGCACCGTGCTGGCAGCGCTCACTGCGCTGGTCATCAGCTGGGTGGCGGGCCCAGCCGTGATCCGCTGGCTCGCCGCCAAGAAGATCGGTCAGGCCGTCCGCACCGATGGACCGCAGACGCATCTGGTCAAATCAGGCACACCAACCATGGGTGGCGTGTTGATCCTGATCGCCACCGGTCTGTCGACGCTGCTCTGGGGCGATCTGGAAAACCGTTACGTCTGGATCGTGCTGCTGGTGACCCTGGGTACGGGTGCCGTCGGTTGGTATGACGACTGGCGCAAAGTGGTGTATCGCGATCCCAAAGGCCTGGCCAGCCGCTGGAAGTTCTTCTGGCAATCCGTGATCGGTCTGACCGCTGCCGTTTTTCTCGGTCTGACCGCAAACACGCCGGTACAGTTCGAACTCATTCTGCCCTTCTTCAAGGACGTGGCGATTCCTCTGGGGCTGGTGGGTTTTATGGTGCTGACCTATCTGGTGATCGTTGGTACGTCGAATGCCGTGAATCTGACCGATGGTCTGGATGGCCTGGCCATCATGCCGGCCTGTATGGTGGCAGCGGCGCTCACGATCTTTGCTTATGTAGCCGGTAATGCCGTGTATGCCAAATATCTGTTCATGCCTTATGTGCCGGGTGCCGGTGAGATCTGTGTCCTGCTCGGTGCACTGGTTGGTGCGGGCCTGGGTTTCCTATGGTTCAACGCGTATCCGGCGGAAGTCTTTATGGGGGATGTGGGCGCGCTGGCGATTGGTGCAGCGCTCGGTACCACGGCGGTGATTGTCCGTCAGGAAATCGTGCTGTTCATCATGGGCGGTGTCTTCGTGGCCGAAACCGTCTCCGTCATGATGCAGGTCGGTTATTTCAAGGCCACCAAGGGCAAACGCATTTTCCGGATGGCACCGTTGCATCACCACTACGAGCTGGGGGGCTGGAAAGAAACCCAGGTGGTTGTGCGCTTCTGGATCATCACCATCGTTCTGGTCCTGCTGGGCCTCTCCACCCTGAAACTCCGTTAATTTTAAAGCCATCATCGTGACGCTCGCGCTTCCTTCCTCACAAACCCAACCGGCAGACCTACAGGGTCGTCGCGTGCTGGTGGTCGGCCTCGGTGAATCCGGGTTGGCCATGGCGCGCTGGTTGCATCAGCAGGGTGCGCAGGTGGCGGTGGTGGACACGCGGGCCGAGCCGCCCGGCGTTGCCGTACTGCTCGCAAACGTGCCGGATGCCGAGTGGCGCAGCCGCGGTGTGGACCTCGAAGGGGTGTTGATCGAAAGTTGTCTGGCGGATGTTGATCTGCTGACACTCTCGCCAGGCGTCGCCTTTGATAGCCCGCTGGTGGTTGCTGCGCAGTCACGGGGTATCCCGGTCTGGTCCGAGGTGGATTGCTTCCTGGTTGCCTGTAACGCGTGCTGTCCTGTCAGCAAGATTCTGGCGATCACCGGTGCGAATGGCAAAACCACGACGACGGCATTGGCGGCCCATCTGCTCAATGCCGCAGGTGTCGATGCGGTGGCCTGCGGCAATATCTCGCCATCCATGCTGGATGCCTTCATGGTACGCGCGGCAAATGGTGTCTGGCCGCAGGTCTGGGTGCTGGAATTGTCGAGCTTCCAGCTGGAAGCGACACAGTGTATGCGCAGTGACGCCGCGATCATTCTCAATCTGAGTGAAGATCACCTGGATCGCCATGTCACCATGGCGGGTTATGCGGCCGCCAAGGCGCATGTGTACCAGCATTGCGCCCATCCGGTCCGGAACCGGGCGGATCCGTGGGCCGATGCCTATGGCCTGAATCAGTCGCTGGCCCAGAGCATCGGCGACGATACGCCGACCCGCGCCGCTGATTTTGGTCTGGCGGACGGCTGGATCGTGCGTGGCGTCGAGCGTCTCATTGAAACCGCGGCGTTGCCGCTGCTGGGTCGTCATAATGCGCTGAATGTGCAGGCGGCGCTGGCGCTGTGTGCGGTGGTGCTGCCGACCGGGAAATCTTTAGCCGATCTGCTGCCAGGGGTTCGCTCGTTCCGGAGTCTGCCGCATCGTGTGACGTTGGTGGCAACGATCGACGATGTGCGTTACGTCGATGACTCGAAAGCAACCAATGTGGGCGCCACCCTGGCGGCCATTGATGGCCTGTTTGATCCGGTGCAACCCACGAAGAAGCTCGCCTTGCTGCTGGGTGGGGAGGGCAAAGGCCAGGACTTTGCGCCGTTGGCCGCGGTGATCGAACGCGCGGCCCGAGCCGTGGCGCTGATCGGCAAGGATGCCGCAGCGATTGCCGCTCATCTGCCGGCCGATGTGCCTGCACGGCGCTTTGAAGATCTGCCGACGGCCACCCGCTGGCTGGCTGATCAGGCGCTACCGGGCGATACCGTGTTGCTGTCGCCGGCCTGCGCCAGCCTGGATATGTTCCGCAACTATGCCGAGCGCGCCGCCGTATTTGTTGCGGCTGTGGCGACGCTGGGCAGCTGTGCCGCAGTGAAAGACGGGAGGGCGGCATGAACCGTCTGATGCGTATTATCAATTCTCCGGAAGAGCAGTCCGAAGTCGATCCGCTGCTGGTCTGGAGTGCCCTGGCGCTGCTGCTGATCGGCCTGGTCATGGTGTATTCCTCCTCGATCGCCTTTGCCGAGGGTAGTCGTATTTTCGGTCGTAATCCGAACTACTTCCTGATCCGTCACGCTATCTTCCTGACCATCGGTCTGGCGGCGGCCGGTGCGGCCTTCCAGGTGCCGATTCAGACCTGGCAGCGCTGGTCGCCCTACCTGTTCCTCGGCGGTATTGTGCTCCTGATGCTGGTGCTGATTCCGGGGCTCGGGCGCGATGTCAACGGTGCGCGTCGCTGGTTGCCCCTATTCGTGGTCAATCTGCAGCCTTCCGAGCTGATGAAGCTCTTTGTCGTGCTCTATGCCGCCGACTTTACCGTACGCAAGATGAACGTCATGCATAGCCTGAAGAAGGCCTTCCTGCCGATGTTCGCAGCGATGGTGCTGGTTGGCTCGCTGCTGCTCAAAGAACCGGACTTCGGTGCTTTTGTCGTGATCATTTCGATTGCCTTCGGTATCCTCTTTCTAGGTGGCATGAAGATCAAGCCCTTCGTCATTCTGATTCTGCTGCTGCTGGTCGCCTTTGCCATCTTGATTATCGTGTCGCCCTACCGACGAGACCGGATCTTCGGTTTCATGGATCCCTGGGCGGATGCCCTGGGCCGGGGTTACCAGCTGTCGCATTCACTGATCGCCTTCGGTCGTGGTGAGTTCTTCGGGGTCGGTCTCGGTGCCAGCGTTGAAAAACTGTTCTATCTGCCGGAAGCCCATACGGACTTCCTCATGGCCGTGATTGCCGAAGAACTCGGATTTGTGGGCGTGGTCGTCGTGATTGCGCTGTTCGGTCTGCTCATCCAGCGCATCATCATGGTCAGCAAACAGTGCCTCAAGCTGGATCGCTGCTTCCCGGCGCTCGTGGCGCAAGGGATTGCCATCTGGATCGGCGTACAAGGTTTCATCAACATGGGGGTGAATATGGGTCTGCTGCCGACCAAAGGCCTGACCCTACCCATGATGAGTTTTGGTGGTTCGGGCATTCTGGTGAACTGTCTGTCGATTGCCATTCTGCTGCGTATCGACTGGGAAAACCGTCAGATGATGCGGGGGCGTCGACCATGACGGTTCAGAAAACCCTCCTGGTGATGGCGGGCGGAACTGGCGGCCATATTTTCCCGGCGCTGGCCGTGGCCGATGTGCTGCGCCAGCAGGGCTGGCGCATTGTCTGGCTGGGTAACCCGAACGGCATGGAAGCCAAGCTGGTGCCGGCCCGGGGTTACGAATGCGCCTGGGTAGCATTCACGGCCGTGCGCGGCAAGGGCATGGCACGCAAGCTCATGCTGCCGGTCAATCTGCTGCGCGCCTGTCTGGCCGCACGTCGGGTGATCAAAGAGGTGCGTCCGGATGTGGTGATGGGCATGGGCGGTTACATTACGTTCCCCGGGGGTGTGATGGCGCGTCTGTCAGGGGTGCCGCTGGTCATCCACGAACAGAACGCCGTGGCCGGTTTGGCGAACAAGGTGTTGAGCCGCATCGCCACACGTGTGCTGAGCGGCTTTCCGGAAACGCTGCCGCAAGCCGAATGGGTGGGTAACCCGGTACGCGCCGATATTGCCGGACTGGCTGAGCCTTCGGTTCGTTATCGTGAACGTGACGGTCAGCCGCTGCACATTCTGGTGGTGGGCGGTAGCCTCGGTGCGCAGGCGCTGAACCAGCAGATGCCCCAGGCGGTGGCGGAATTGAACGACGCTGAACGTCCGCAGGTGCGTCATCAGACCGGTACGCGCGACCTTGAGTCGGTGCGTGCCGCCTACACGGCGATCAACGTAAATGCCGATGTGCAGCCGTTCATCGATGACATGGCCGCAGCGCTGGCCTGGGCGGATCTGGTGGTGTGCCGTTCGGGTGCGCTGACAGTGGCCGAACTGGCCGCCGCTGGCGTGGCCAGTGTGATGGTGCCCTTCCCGCATGCCGTGGATGACCACCAGCGCGTGAACGCCGAGTTTCTGGTGCGGGGTCACGAGGGCGTGACCGCTGGCCATTGCGTGGTGCAGCACGCGCTGACACCGGCGGGCCTGGCACAACTGCTGCGCCAATCGCGTACCGAACTGACCCAACAGGCAACGGCTGCACGTGCGCTGGCGCGTCCGGAAGCGGCACAGGCCGTTGCCACGATTTGTGAGGAGCTCGCCGCATGAAACACAAGATTCATCATCTGCATTTCATCGGTATCGGTGGCGCCGGCATGAGCGGTATTGCCGAGGTGCTGCTCAATCTAGGTTACACGGTCAGCGGTTCGGATATGCAGGCCGGTGCTGTCACCCAGCGTCTGGGTGCGCTGGGCGCACGCATCGTGCTTGGCCATCGGGCAGCCAATATTGCGGGTGCCGATGCGATTGTGGTGTCGACGGCCGTGCAGGCCGATAACCCCGAGGTGGTTGCCGCCCGTGCAGCGGGCATCCCGATTGTGCCGCGCGCCCAGATGCTGGCCGAGTTGATGCGCCTGAAGCAGGGCATTGCGGTGGCCGGGACGCATGGCAAGACGACCACGACCAGCCTGATTGCGTCGATTCTGGGTGAGGGCGGCTTTGATCCGACCTTCGTGATTGGCGGCCGCCTCAATGCCGCCGGCGCGAATGCCCGTCTGGGTAAGGGTGATTTTCTGGTGGCCGAGGCCGATGAATCCGATGCCTCTTTCCTCCGGCTGTCGCCGGTGATCTCGGTGGTCACCAATATCGATGCCGATCACATGGAAACCTATGGCCATGACTTCGGCAAACTGAAACAGGCTTTCGTCGATTTTCTGGAACGTCTGCCGTTTTACGGGGTGGCCGTACTGTGTACCGATGATCCTAATGTGAATGACATCATGCCGCGGGTGACCAAGCAGATCGTGCGCTACGGTCTCAACGAACAGGCCAATATCCGTGCCGAGGATGTGCGGGCCGACAATGGTCGTATGCACTTCACGGCCGTGCGCCGCAATGGTTCGGTGTCGCGCCTGCCGATTACCCTGAATCTGCCGGGTGTGCATTACGTACAGAACGCCCTGGCTGCGATTGCCGTGGCGACGGAAGTGGGGGCTTCCGACGAATCGATCGTCAAGGCGCTGGGTGAGTTCCGCGGTGTTGGACGGCGCTTTCAGCGTTATGGCGAGTTGCCGCTAACTGCGGGTGGCAAGGTCACCGTGATCGATGACTACGGGCACCATCCGGTCGAAATGACGGCCACGATTGCCGCTGCGCGTGGCGCTTTTCCGGGCCGCCGTCTGGTGCTGGCCTTCCAGCCACATCGCTACTCGCGCACCCGCGATTGCTTTGAAGACTTTGTCCAGGTGCTGGGTACAGTGGATGTACTGCTGCTGACCGAAGTCTATGCCGCCGGTGAAGCGCCCGTCGTGGCGGCCGATGGTCGTGCTCTGTCCCGGGCATTGCGGGTAGCCGGCAAGGTAGAGCCCTTGTTTGTGGAGTCGGTGAATGATCTGCCGTTGGCGCTGATTGATACGCTGCGCGATGGGGATGTGCTGTTGACCATGGGGGCCGGTTCGATTGGTGGCACCGCAGCGAAACTGTTTGAAGCCCTGGGCGCGGTTGCCGAGCAATGATGATGAACGAACCCCGCCACTTCGCTCCAGCGCCGGTCGCCTTACGCGGTCAGTGGGCTGAGCACGTTGCCATGGCAAGTCATGTGTCGTGGCGGGCGGGGGGGGCTGCGCGTCAGGCCTATACGCCGGCGGATCTGGATGATCTGGTCGTCATGCTAGGTCAGCTGCCGGCCTCAGAGCCGGTGTTGTTTGCCGGCCTGGGCAGTAATCTGCTGGTGCGTGACGGCGGCTTTAATGGCACGGTCGTGTTCCTGCACGCCGCACTGAATACACTGCGTGTAGAAACCCTGGCCGAGGTGGGTGACGTGATTTATGCCGAAGCGGGGGTTGCCAGCCCGAAGGTGGCTCGTTTTGCCGCCAATCTGGGTGGCAATGCCGCGTTTATGGCGGGCATTCCCGGGACGGTGGGTGGTGCTTTGGCGATGAATGCGGGTTGTTATGGTGCCGAGACCTGGCCGTTTGTCGTGCAGGTGTGCACCATTGATCGTCAGGGGCAGCGCCATATCCGCACGGCGGCTGACTACGAGATCGGCTATCGTCATGTGGTCGCTCTGAATGATCCTGCCGCAGGAGAAGTCTTTGCAGCCGGTTGGTTCAAGTTCCCGGCACAGGATAAAGCCACCGCGCGAGAAACGATTCGTACGCTGCTCGAAAAGCGCGTGGCCAGTCAGCCGCTGCGTTGGCCGAATGCCGGTTCGGTATTCCGCAATCCGCCGGGTGATTTTGCGGCACGTCTGATCGAAGCGACCGGACTCAAGGGCTTGCGGATCGGTGGTGCTGAGGTCAGTACGCAGCATGCAAATTTCATCGTCAATCACGATGGCAGCGCCACGGCGGCCGATATCGAAATGCTGATCACGACGGTGCAGGCACGTGTTGCCGCAGCGACCGGCGTTGAACTGATCCGTGAAGTGCGCATCGTGGGTGACGCACTGTCTTCAACTTCTGTTTCAGGGTCTTAACATCATGTCTCGCGTGATCGATCCCCAATCGCTCGGTAAGGTCGTTGTCCTGTTCGGTGGCGTTTCCGCTGAACGTGATGTGTCGCTGAATAGTGGGAGTCGTGTCCTCGCAGCGCTGCAACGTCAGGGCGTGGATGCACACAAGTTCGACCCCGCCGAGACGCCACTGTCCGCGCTGGAGAATGCCGGCTTCAACCGTGCGTTCATCGCCCTGCATGGTGGCATTGGTGAAAACGGCACGTTGCAGGGTTTTCTGGAAATGATCGGCCTGCCCTACACCGGCAGCGGTGTACTGGCATCGGCGCTGGCCATGGATAAGTGGCGCTCCAAGTTGGTATGGCAAGCCGCTGGTTTGCCAACGCCCGGCTATCGGCTGATCGACGCAGACACGGATGCGCAGGCAGTGATTGATGCACTGGGTCTGCCGCTCTTCGTCAAGCCAGTCCATGAAGGCTCCAGCGTAGGGGTGACCAAGGTGAAGACGCCCGAGGCGCTCTTGCCGGCCTGGCAGGACGCCGCACGACATGACAGCTCGGTCATTGCAGAAACAGCGCTGCTCGGTGGCGAGTTTACGGTAGCGGTCTGGCAAACGCCGGCCGGCTTGCAGGCCCTGCCGCCGGTACGCATTGTCCCGGCCACCGAATTCTATGATTACGAAGCCAAGTATAACCGGGACGACACGCAGTACAACGTGCCCTGTGGCTTGCCGGAAGCGCAAGTGGCGCACATGCAATCCCTGGCCGTCGATGCCTTTGAGGCACTGGGTTGCCGTGGTTGGGGGCGTATTGATTTTCTGCTGGATACGGCCGGTGCACCTTATGTGCTTGAGGCCAACACGGCACCCGGCATGACGGATCACTCCCTGGTGCCGATGGCCGCACGTGCCGCCGGTGTGGATTACGACCATCTGGTACTGACGGTGGCTGCGATGGCAGCCCTCGATGCGGTACCGGTAGGCGCTTGAGGAATCAGACATCATGATCTGGAACCGTCCTGACCTGATGAACCGGTTGTCCGGCCTGCTCTGGGGCCTGGGGCTGCTGCTCATCCTCGTTTCGGGCGTACTGATGGTCATCCGGATGCCGTTTTTTCCGGTGCGTGACGTGGTGTTAAGCAAGCCGCTGGTGCGTGTCCAGGTTGAAGATATCCGCGCCGGGATTGCGCCATACATCGGCGGCAATTTCTTCACGGTGGATCTCAAGGCTATCCGTCAGGGCGTCGAACAGCAGCCCTGGGTTTATCGTGCCGATGTGCGTCGACAGGGCTTTGCGAGTCTGTCGCTGGATATCGATGAGCAGACGCCGGTGGCCCGTTGGGGCAACGAAGGCACCCGGACGACTTCCGAGTGGCTGAATCGTGATGGTGAAGTCTTCGAAGTACCAGAGAGCTCACTGGGCAACCTGAGTATGAATTTGCCTGTGCTGCAAGGCCCCCTGGATACCGGCAATGAACTCATGGCGCGCTACGTGCATTATAGCGCACTGCTCGAACCAACCGGCCGCACGATCCGTCAACTGGATCTGAGTTCGCGCCTCTCGTGGAGCCTGCGTCTCGATAACGGGACCCGACTGGAACTGGGTCGCGAGCGCACCCTGAATAGCGCCGATGAACAGGTAGAGACTTTCGTAGCACTGTATCCCCTATTGATTGGCAATCGTGCGGTAGCACCGTCGGTGGTTGATCTCCGTTATCCGGCAGGTGTCGCTGTGCGTTACCCCGCAGCGCCGGCTGCTTCCGTTTCTTCTGACCGTAAGGGCAAGTCATGAGCAGAGAGAGCAAAGAACTGATTGTCGGTCTCGACATCGGTACATCGAAGATTGTCGCCGTTGTTGCCGAGGTGGCTTCCGATGGTCGGTTGAATGTCTTGGGGGTTGGCGCCCAGGAGGCCCGCGGCTTGTCGCGCGGTGTGGTCGTCAACATCGAAGACACCGTACAGGCAATTTCCAAGGTTATTCAGGAAGTCGAGTTGATGGCCGATTGCAAGGTCAAGGATGTGTATACCGGCATTGCCGGTAGCCACATCCGCAGCTTCAACTCCAACGGCATGGTGGCCATCAAGGATAAGGAAGTCAGCCCGGGTGATATCGATCGCGTGATCGAAACCGCGCGTGCCATGCCGATTCCGGCAGAGCAGGAAATCCTGCATATCCTGACACAGGAGTTCGTGATTGACGGTCAGGATGGTATTCGTGAACCCATCGGGATGAGCGGCATGCGTCTTGAAGTGAAGGTGCATATCGTCACAGGTGCCATTTCAGCCGCGCAGAATATTGTGAAGTGCGTCCGACGCTGTGGCCTGGATGTGAACGACCTCGTGCTGCAACCGCTGGCTTCCAGCTACGCGGTGCTTTCCGAAGATGAAAAAGATCTAGGCGTCTGCCTGATCGATATTGGTGGTGGTACGACCGATATCGCCGTCTGGGCTCAGGGCGCGATTCGCCATACAGCCGTCATCCCTATTGCCGGTAACCAGGTGACCAACGATATCGCCATGGCGCTGCGCACACCGACGCGCGACGCCGAAGACATCAAGCGTCGTTCAGGTTGTGCGCTGGCTGATCTGGCTAACCCGGAAGAAGTCATCGAAGTGGCGGGTGTGGATGATCGCCCCAGCCGCAAGTTGTCGCGCCGTGCACTGGCTGATGTGATCCAGCCGCGCGTCGAAGAACTGTTCGAGATCGTGCAGGCTGAATTGCGTCGTTCTGGTTACGAAAATGTGCTGTCATCGGGCATCGTGCTCACCGGCGGTTCAGCGTCGATGCCGGGCATGATCGAACTCGGTGAAGAGATTTTCCACATGCCGGTGCGCCTGGGCGAGCCGAAGTACAGCGGCCCGCTGGTCGATGTGATCAAGTCGCCGCGTTACGCGACGGCCTTTGGTCTGATCCTCGAAGCCTATAACCAGCGCAAGCGTGGACAGCAGGTGCGTGAAAAGCAGGGCGGCGGTGTCAAGGACGTCTTCTCGTCGATGCGCGCCTGGTTCGAGAAAAATTTTTAATCCAAGAATTTCCGGTGCCGTATGCGCAGTTCGGGATCGGGAAGTCGTAGCAAAGGCAGCAACGTAGCAAGCAACAGCATCAGTCATACCAGGTAGTTCTTACCCAACACGATTTATCGCTTTAATAACGGAGGCAGTTATGTTTGAAATTATCGAGAAAGAAGAAAACGGCACAATCATCAAGGTGATCGGTGTAGGCGGCGCGGGCGGTAATGCCATCGACCACATGATCCGTGAGAATGTGCATGGCGTGCAGTTCATTGCCGCCAACACCGATGCCCAGGCGCTCAACAACAGCCTGGCCGGTCATCGCATGCAACTGGGCGCCTCGGGTCTGGGCGCTGGCGCTAAACCAGCTGCCGGTCGTGCCGCTGCCGAAGAGCAGCGCGAGCAGATCAAGGATATGCTGCGTGGCGCCCACATGGTGTTCATCACCGCCGGTATGGGCGGTGGTACGGGCACGGGTGCGGCACCGATCGTTGCCGAAGTGGCGCGTGAACTGGGTATTTTGAGCGTTGCGGTGGTTACCAAGCCGTTCATGTTCGAAGGCAAGCGTATGAAGGCTGCCGAATCGGGTATCGCCGAACTGGAACAGCATGTGGATTCGCTGATCGTGATTCTGAATGATCGCCTGATGGATGTGCTGGGTGACGATGCTGAAATGGAAGCCTGCTTCCATGCGGCGGATGATGTGCTGCGTAACGCCGTAGGCGGTATTGCCGAGATCATTACCCTGAAGGGTCTGGTCAACGTTGACTTTGAAGACGTGCGTACCGTGATGGGGGCCATGGGCCGCGCCATGATGGGTTCCGCGGTCGCTGAAGGCATGGATCGTGCGCGCCTCGCCGCCGAACAGGCTGTGGCCTGCCCGCTGCTGGAAGGCGTCGAGCTGGCGGGGGCCAAGGGCGTGCTGGTCAACATCACTGCCTCCAAATCGCTGAAGATGCGTGAAGTCAACGAAGTCATGGCCACCATCGGTGATCACGTGTCGGACGAGGCCGAAATCATCTTCGGTGCCGTATTTGATGAATCGATGGGTGACCAGCTGCGCGTGACCGTGGTTGCTACGGGTCTGGAAGGTCAGAAAGCCCGCGCCGCCAAGCCGACCCGTGAATCGTTCACGGTGATTGAGCCGATGCGCGCTACGGGTACCGGTGATGCCACGCCGTTTGGTGATTTCAGCCAGTACGATCTGCCGCCGGGTATGCGTTCGGCACGTCAGACCACGGTGGCCGCACCGGCTGCCAGCAATCTGAAGGTCGAAGCCTTTGTCTCGCAGGGTGTGGATCACTACGACATCCCGGCATTTCTGCGTAAGCAAGCCGATTAATCCTCGGCCTTGTTCTAAACAGGTCAACTGTCTCCGGTCCGGGGCCCTGCGCAGGCCCCCGAATCGATGGTTAACCTGCTGAAGTTAAAGCAGTAATCTGTTGTGCCTCCGTCGGAAGGGGCCCTGGTCTGTGCTAGAATTAGCCAGTTAGGGCTCCGTCCCCCCAAGTTTTTGTCAACGCTTTGTTTCAAGTAGTCTGTCCGGATTCAGCAACCATGTCCCAGATGTTGTGTCAGCGCACCGTTAAATCAGTCATCCGCGCCAGTGGCGTGGGTTTGCACTCGGGTCGCAAAGTCACGCTCACGCTGCGTCCCGCAGCGCCGGATACGGGCATCGTCTTCCGTCGTGTGGATCTGGAAACCCCGGTTGAGATTAAAGCCAGTGCGCTGCTGATTGGCGATACCCGCATGTGTTCGTGCCTGGATGTGGAAGGTGTCCGCGTCGGTACGATCGAACATCTGATGTCGGCGTTGTGCGGTCTGGGGATCGATAACGTCTGGCTGGATATCGACGCGGCCGAAGTGCCGATTCTTGATGGCTCGTCCTCGCCGTTTGTCTTTCTGATCCAGTCGGCCGGTATTCTGGAACAGCCGGTGCCCAAGCGTTTTCTGCGCATCAAAAAGGCTGTTGAAATTCAGGAAGGCGACAAACTGGCGCGTTTGTCACCCTACGATGGTTTCAAACTGAATTTCTCCATTGTGTTTAATCACCCGGCGATCGACCGAACCGGTCAGCAGGTGAGCTTTGATTTTGCCGAGCAGGGCTACACGCGTGATATCGCGCGTGCCCGTACTTTCGGCTTTACACAGGAAGTCGAATTCCTGCGCGAGAATGGTCTGGCGCTGGGCGGTGGCCTGGAAAATGCCGTGGTGCTGGATGAATACCGCATCCTGAACCCGGATGGTCTGCGTTACAACGATGAATTCGTGAAGCACAAGGTGCTGGATGCGATTGGCGATCTGTATCTGATCGGCCATCCGATCATTGGCGAATTTACCGCCCATAAATCCGGCCACGATCTCAACAACAAACTGGCGCGCGCCGTACTGGCCGATGCCGAGTCTTACGAGATCGTGTCTTTCGTGCCGCCGGCCGTTGCCCCGGAAGGTGTGACGCGCTGGATGCAGCAGGCTTACGCGCTGACCACCTGATCAGTGGTTGTCGGCGGATTGGCGCAGGTGCGCCAGCGCCGCTTTGAGGTCCGAATCCCCAATGGTACTTTCCAGCGCCTCAAGGCTGGCTGCGGCATTGGCCGACAGCGGCGCCCGCTGAAACGGGGTTTGCGGCTTGTCTTCCGGCAACCCTGGCCGAATTCGGACATCCAGTGCGCTGCAGGCAAAGCCGGCCTGACGCCAGCCGTTGACCAGGCTGGGGCCCATCTGACGTAGGCGAGCGCCCAGGCTGGGATGGTTGCATAGGACGCTGATCGTGTCGCCGCTCAGATTGGCCACCCGACATCCCCGGCCCATGGCGGGTGGCAGTGTACGAATGAGCACATCCTGCAGTGTTTGTAACGTCCGCGCGTGTTGCATCAGGCCGCCAAGCGTTGCTGTGGCTTCGGCCTGGCTGCGGGCGCTGCCGCCATATTCCAGGACATCGGAGAGGGCGCGCAGGGCAGGTTTCTTAAATTGGCTGCGGGTGGGGTACATATGGTTAGAGTAGCTGAGGGTGAGGTATGCAGCAAGTTTGGCTGGATTTGGGCGCTTGCGCCCCATGAAAGCCGGGCTTGCGGTATGCCTCACGGTAAGTGGGTGGGCAAGCCGTGATCAAAGAAGGTGTACCAACAGTATTTAGCCGAGGGCATCCTGACCAAAGGCGCCCTCATCGACTACGAAAAGCGTCGTAAATCGGGCTAACCTTTGGATCAGGATGCCCTTGGGCCAAGGTTTGTGGTTTTCTGGAAGAACCCTAAACAGGGTTCCGGGCAGAATATGGGGGCAATTTGGCGCGATTTGCGACGCTTTTCGTAGTCGATGAGCGCCGGGTTGGCCCCATGTTCTGCCAAGCGCCTGCCATAAGCTTTCTGGCAGGAAAGGGGCGCTCAACATGCTAAAATTGCAAGGATATTTACTGGAACCTTCTCATGATTTCTGGCCTGCTCAAATCGCTCTTCGGTAGCCGTAACGACCGCCTGCTTAAAACCTACCGCAAACAGGTCGAACGCATTAACGCCCTCGAGCCGGCAATGGCAGCGCTGGATGATGCCGCGCTACAAGCCAAGACCCCTGAATTCCGCACCCGCCTCGCCGGCGGCGAAACCCTCGATACGCTCCTGCCGGAAGCCTTTGCTGTCGTGCGAGAGGCCAGCAAGCGGGTGCTCGGCATGCGTCATTTCGATGTGCAGCTGGTTGGCGGCATGGTCCTCCATTACGGCAAGATCGCCGAAATGCGGACTGGCGAAGGCAAGACCCTCGTGTCGACCTTGCCGGCCTACCTGAATGCGCTGGCCGGCAACGGCGTGCATGTGGTGACTGTCAATGATTATCTGGCGCGCCGCGATGCTGAATGGATGGCGCGCCTGCATACCTGGCTGGGGCTCACGGTGGGCTGCAATCTGGCGCAGATGTCATCGCTCGAAAAGCGTGAGGCCTACGCCTGTGACATTACCTACGGCACCAACAACGAATTCGGTTTTGACTATCTGCGCGACAACATGGTCTACGACGTGCAGGACCGTGTGCAACGAAAGCTGCATTACGCCATTGTCGATGAAGTCGACTCCATTCTCATTGACGAAGCACGCACACCGCTGATTATTTCTGGCCAGGCCGAAGATCATACCGAGCTTTATGTGCGTATGAATGCCCTGGCACCGGGGCTGACACGTTGCGCACAGGAAGATGGCCCGGGTGACTTCTGGGTGGATGAAAAAGCCAATCAGATTCTGTTGACGGAAGAAGGCCACGAAAGCGCCGAGCGCGTGCTGATTGAAGCCGGGCTGCTGGCCGAAGGCCATAGCCTGTACGAAGCCGCCAACATTCTGCTCATGCATCACCTGACCACCGCACTGCGCGCTCACAACCTGTTCCATCGCGATCAGCATTATGTCGTGCAGAACGATGAGGTGGTGATTGTCGATGAGTTCACTGGTCGTCTGATGAGCGGCCGTCGCTGGTCGGACGGCCTGCACCAGGCCGTTGAGGCCAAGGAGGGCGTGGCAATTCAGCACGAGAACCAGACGCTGGCCTCGATTACCTTCCAAAACTACTTCCGCATGTACGGCAAGCTGGCCGGTATGACGGGTACGGCTGACACGGAGGCCTACGAATTCCAGCAGATCTATAGCCTGGAAACCGTGGTGATTCCGACGCATCGTCCGGCGGTCCGCAAAGACCACCAGGATCAGATCTACCGGACCGAGCAGGAAAAGTTCAACGCCATCGTGGCCGATATCCGTCACCAGCATGAGGCGGGTCGCCCCATTCTGGTGGGCACCACCTCGATCGAAAACTCGGAGTTGCTGTCGGATCTGCTCAAGCGTGAAAAGCTGGCTCACCAGGTGCTCAATGCCAAACAGCACGAGCGCGAAGCCGAGATCGTTGCCCAGGCCGGTAAGCCGGGGGTGATCACCATTGCCACCAACATGGCGGGCCGTGGTACTGACATTGTGCTGGGTGGCAATATCAGCAAAGACATCGATGCCATCCATGCCGACGAATCACTGTCGGCCGATGCCAAAGAGCAGAAGATTGCCGCGCTACGTGCCGAATGGCAGAAAACCCATGACGCCGTGATTGCGGCCGGCGGCCTGCATATTATCGGTTCCGAGCGTCATGAGTCGCGCCGTATCGACAACCAGCTGCGGGGTCGCGCGGGTCGTCAGGGCGATGCCGGCAGTTCGCGCTTCTTCCTGTCGCTGGATGACTCATTGCTGCGCATTTTTGCGGGTGATCGCATCAAGGCCATCATGGATCGCCTGAAGATGCCGGAAGGGGAACCGATTGAACACGCCATCGTGACGCGTTCGCTGGAATCGGCGCAGCGCAAGGTGGAAGGTCGCAACTTCGATATCCGCAAGCAGCTGCTCGAATACGACAACGTGGCCAACGATCAGCGTCGCGTCATCTACACCCAGCGTAACGAACTGCTGGAAACGGCCGAAATCAGCGCCACCATGACCGCGCTGCGTCACGGGCTGCTGGAAGAAGTGTTCCGCACCTACGTGCCGGCAGGCTCCATCGATGAACAGTGGGATCTGCCGGCGCTGGCGCATCTGCTCGAAGCCGAGTATCAGCTGCGTGTGCCGTTGGCCGAGATGGCCCAAGCCGACGATGCGCCGGATGACGAAGCCTTGCTAGCGCGCCTGATTGCCGCTGCTGATGACGTCTATGCCGCCAAGGTGGCGCTGGTCGATGCCGAAGCCTTTGCCGGATTTGAACGCAGTGTCATGTTGCAGAGCCTGGATTCGCACTGGCGTGAGCATCTGTCGGCGCTGGATCATCTGCGTCAGGGGATCCATCTGCGCGGCTATGCACAGAAAGATCCGAAGCAGGAATACAAGCGTGAAGCCTTCGAGCTGTTCGACAGCCTGCTGAGCGCCGTGCGTCGTGAAGTGTCGCGCGTGCTGATGACGGTGCGTATCGGGTCGGCAGAAGAGATTGATGCAGCCGCGGCGGCAGCCAATGCCGCTGCGCCGGAAAACCTGGATTATCAGCATGGCGAGCCGGGCGTGTTCGTGGATCAGGACGGCAATCCGTATGACCCGGAAACCATTAATCGTAATTCGCCCTGCCCCTGTGGTTCGGGCGAGAAATTCAAGTATTGCCACGGGAGACTGCTGTAATGCCTGTGAACTACCAGACGCCGGCGCCTGAGGCGCTGCATCCGGTGGCCGGTATCCGTTTGGGTGTGGCTGCCGCAGGAATCCGTAAGAAAGACCGCCAGGATCTGACCGTCATTGCGATTGACGCTGGTGCCAGCGTGGCCGGCGTGTTCACACAGAACCGTTTCTGTGCGGCACCCGTGCAGGTGTGCCGTGCACATCTGGCCGAACACGGTAATGCCGATATCCGCGCCCTGGTCATCAACACGGGCATTGCCAATGCGGGTACGGGCGAAACGGGTCTGGCCGCGTCGAATAGAACGTGTGCTGAACTGGCCGCGCTACTGCAGGTCAAGGTCAGCCAGATTCTGCCATTTTCCACGGGGGTGATTCTCGAGCCGCTGCCGGTCGATACGCTGGTGGCCGGTCTGCCGGGAGCCATGGCGGACCTAGCGCCGAATCACTGGCATGCGGCAGCGCATGCCATCATGACCACGGATACCATCGCCAAGGCCGCATCGCGTCAGCTGAGCATCAACGGCAAAACCGTCACGATCACTGGCATCTCCAAGGGCGCCGGGATGATCAAGCCGAATATGGCGACCATGCTCGGCTTCATGGGTACCGATGCCGGTATTGCACCGGCGCTGCTGGCCGAAACGCTGAAAGGCATCGCCGACGAGTCCTTTAACGCGATCACGGTGGATGGCGATACGTCGACCAATGATTCCTTTGTGGCCATCGCCACCGGTCAATCTGGCGTGCAGTTCAGCACCGGACAGGAAGCCGGCTGGTCCGAGCTGTCCGCAGCACTGCTGGCCGTTGCCCAGACGTTGGCGCAAGCCATCGTGCGTGATGGTGAAGGCGCGACCAAGTTCATGACCGTCGCCGTCAGCGGCGGTCAAACACGCGAAGAATGTCGTGCCGTGGCCTATGCCATCGGTCATTCGCCGCTGGTGAAGACCGCCTTCTTTGCCTCCGATCCCAATCTGGGCCGGATCCTGGCGGCCATCGGTTATGCCGGTATTACCGATCTGAATGTCGATAACATTCGTGTCTGGCTGGCCAGTCAATCGGGTGAAACGCTGGTGGCCGAGCAGGGTGGTCGTGCGGCGGCTTACACCGAAGATCAGGGCGCTGCCATCATGGCCGATGCCGAGATCACCATCCGCATTGATCTGGCACGAGGCGCGGCACAGGCCACGGTGTGGACCTGCGATTTCTCCTACGACTACGTCAAGATCAATGCGGACTACCGTAGCTAAGCGCTTAGCGACTTAACGTATCACGAAACGACTCACGCAATCGACAGCGAGCCTCTCATGTACACCATCGCGCCCAGTATTCTCTCTGCCGACTTTGCCCGTCTGGGTGAAGAGGTTCGTGACGTCATCGCTGCCGGTGCGGACTGGATTCACTTCGATGTGATGGACAACCATTACGTCCCCAATCTCACCATGGGGCCGATGTTCTGCGCAGCCATTCGCCCGCATACCCAGGCACCGATTGATGTGCATCTGATGGTGTCGCCGGTCGACAGTCTGATTGAAGCCTTTGCCAAGGCCGGTGCTGACTGGATCAGTTTTCATCCGGAAGCCTCTGCCCATGTGGATCGCTCGTTGAGCCTGATTCGTGCGCAGGGCTGCAAGGCCGGTCTGGTGTTGAATCCGGCAACGCCCATTGATGTGCTGGATTGGGTGATGGATCGTCTGGATATGGTGCTGCTGATGTCGGTGAACCCCGGCTTTGGCGGCCAGTCCTTTATTCCGGCGACGCTCGACAAACTGAAAGCCGTGCGCGCCAAGCTGGATGCCTACACCGCACAGACGGGTCGGGCCATCAAGCTGGAAATCGACGGTGGCATCAAGATCGATAACATCGCTGAAGTCGCGCGCGCGGGCGCCGATACCTTTGTCGCCGGTTCTGCGATCTTCAATACACCCGATTACGCCGCTATCATCGCCGCCATGCGTGCACAGCTGGCCGGAGTCTAAGCGATGTCATTTTCCCGTGAACCGCTGAGTGCCGTCCGTAGCCTCACCATTGATCTGGATGGTACGCTGGTCGACACCATTGCTGATCTGCACCAGGCCTGCAACGCCATGCTTGCCGAACTGGGCTTGCCGGATCGCTCAATCGATGAGATAGGCCGTTTTGTCGGCCGTGGGACCCAGACGCTGGTGCGCCGCTGTCTGACGGACGATGCCAGCGGCAGCGTGCCGGATGAGGCGCTGTTCGACCAGGGTCTCGAAGCCTATCTGCGTCATTACACCCATATCAATGGCCGTCATGCTCAGGTATACCCAGGCGTGCGTGAAGGCCTGGTGCTGTTGCAGGCGGCGGGTTATTCCATGGCCGTGGTGACTAATAAGCCCGTCAAATTTACCTTGCCGCTGCTGCAGGCGACGGGCCTGGCACCGTATTTCAAGGCCGTTGTCGGTGGTGATTCGACCCCGCATAAAAAACCGGCACCCGATCCCGTGATCTGTGCCTGTGTCGAGATGGATGTTTCCCTGACGCACAACCTGCATGTGGGTGATTCGGCCAATGACATCGAGTCAGCCAGAGCCGCTGGCTGTGCCGCGGCCGGCGTGACCTACGGTTATGCGGAAGGCTACCCGATCAAAGCCGAAGATTGCGATGTGCTGGTGGATAGCCTGGAGGCGCTGGCGCGTCTGTTGCCCTCGCGACTGCAAGGAGACGCTGTATGACAACGACTTCGCACCATCATCTGTTGTGTGTGACGGATCCGGGCGCCGAAGCCGCCTTCCAGAACCTGGCTGAGGTGGGTTACAACCGTATTCCGGTGACGCTGGAAACCCTGGCAGATCTGGAAACCCCGCTCTCGCTGTATCTCAAACTGGCCAATGCGCCCTATACCTTTCTGTTTGAATCGGTACAGGGGGGCGAGCGTTTCGGGCGTTATTCCTTTATCGGTCTGCCGGCGCATACACGCTTGAGCTTTACCGGTCACGAGCTGACCCGGGTGCACAACGGTCAGGTCATCGACACCCGCACAGTGGCTGATCCGCTGACGGAAATTGCCGCCTATCAAAATAGCTTCAAGGTGCCGCACCAACCCGGGCTGCCGCGTTTCTGCGGTGGTCTGGTCGGTGTTTTCGGGTATGACACCGTGCGCTATATCGAGCCGCGTCTGAGCCAGGCATCGCACCCCGATCCGCTGGGGACGCCAGACATTCTGCTGATGCTGGTGGAAACGCTGGCCATCGTCGACAACCTCTCGGGCAAGCTGACGTTGGTGCATTATGCCGACCCGGCACAGCCGCATGCCTTTGCCACCGCGCGTGAGCTGCTAGAAGGGCTGCAGCAGCGCCTGCATGCACCGGCCGTGGCGCCGGAAGTTGGCCCAGCCCAGAGCGCGCCGCAGCCGCCGGTTTCGCTATTTGGTGAAGAGGCTTTCAAAGCCGCCGTGCTCAAAGCTAAGGACTACATCACCGAAGGCGACATCATGCAAGTGGTGTTGTCGCAGCGTATGACCAAGCCGTTCCATGCACATCCGCTCTCGCTCTACCGCACTCTGCGTGCCTTGAATCCGTCACCGTATATGTTCTATGTGGACGCCGGTGATTTTCACGTGGTTGGCTCGTCCCCGGAAATTCTCGTTCGTCTGGAAAACCAGGCCGCCGGTCAGCCAGCAAAAATTACCCTACGCCCGATTGCCGGTACCCGTCCGCGTGGCGCAACACCCGAAGCTGATGCGGCATTGGCTGCCGATCTCCTGGCGGATGAAAAGGAATGTGCCGAGCACACGCAATTGCTGGACCTGGGGCGTAACGATGTGGGTCGCGTGGCGCGCACCGGCAGCGTCAAACTCACCGAGCGCATGCTTATCGAACGATACTCGCACGTCATGCACATCGTGTCGAACGTCGAGGGTGATCTGCAGCCGGATCTGAGCGCCATTGACGTGCTCAAAGCCAGCTTCCCTGCCGGCACCGTATCCGGGGCGCCGAAAGTCCGTGCCATGGAAATCATTGATGAGCTGGAGCCGGTCAAACGCGGTGTGTATGCCGGTTCGGTGGGTTATCTGGGCTTCAGTGGTGATATGGATCTGGCCATTGCCATTCGCACGGCGGTAATCAAGGATGGCATTCTTAACGTGCAGGCCGGTGCCGGTATCGTGGCTGATTCCAATCCGGATGCCGAATGGCAGGAAACCCAGAATAAGGCGCGCGCCGTCATTCGTGCGGCCGAGTTGGCTGAAGCCGGGCTGGTACCCAAGATCGGTGTGGGCGTTTAATCGCCAGCACCAGAAACAACAAGGGCTCGCCGTGGCGAGCCCTTGTCATTAATGAGGCAGTGCCTGATTACTTGGCAGCCTTAGCAGCGGCCTTAACGGCAGCGTTGGTTACCGTGTTCACACCGGCTTCCGTAGCGTCAGCAGCTTGCTTGGCCATTTTGTTCAGGTTGTCGAAAGCCGAGTTGGCGGCAGCAACGGCCTGCTTCACAGCGGCCATGGCAACATCCGAACCAAACGGGGCTGCCGAGGCAGTCTTCTGGGCCAGATCCTGGGCAGCCTTGTTCAGCTCGCCGAACTTGCCCTGAAACAGCTTGTTCATTTCTTCAGCAGCGCCGGTCGAAATTTCGTAAACGCTGCGCGAGTACGATACGGCCTTTTCAACAGCCGGCTGGGCCAGTTGGGCCTGCAGTGCAGCGGCTTCCTGCGGCGACTTTACCGACAGCAGGGTCTTCACGTTCTTGGCGTTGTCGGCGAATACTTCGCGAGCTGTGTGCAGGTTCAGAGCGGCCAGGCTTTCAGCGGTCGACAGGGCGGTCTGGGCAACCGACAGCAGCAGGTCGATGTTGGCCTTGTTCGAGGCGAAGATCTGGTCGAGGTTCAGGTTCTGGTTCATGGTCATGCTCCTAAAGTGGATGTTTCTGTGGGTTTCAAAGCAAAAATCTTTCGCGGTGCAGAGCAGAAAATACGTTTTGTGCACCGCAACAATTCACAGTATAGAGACTAAATCCCCGAAGTCAAGGCCAAGAAATCAAAGTTATTCAATCATGGGGTGCCACCAACGTAACCAACCGCCCTGTTCGGGGCGTTAGGGCTTGGCTTTGGGTTGCTGGCTTAGTGCGTCGATGTCTTCTCGCGTGCTTTGATCAAAGCCCGGTGGGCTTTTGCCCCAGGGATAGCCAGCCAGCGCTTTGTTAAAACCATAGTCGTACAGCGCTTGCATGTATTCTTGATCGAACTCGGTGGGATGCGGCGCATTGAAGTCGTCACCGATAAACGCCAGGTTGAAACCCACCTTGTCGCGATTCGCAATCTGATAAATCTGATAAAGGTTGCCCACACCCTGCGCCTGAAGAATTTTCTTGTAGGACTTGCTTAATACGCCAAGGCTGCTGACCTCCGTGTTGGTCTGTTCGACAGAAATCCTGGCGTTACGAATAATGTAAGCCTGACGCTTGCGTGGTTTAACGATGCCACTTTCCTGTGCGGCCTTACTGACGGCTGCGGGATACAGATAGATTTGAACGGATAAGCCGCCATCGACATGGAGCTCATGGTACGCCTTACCATCCAGGGTCGCTTCAAAAAGCTCGGGTGGAAAAACCCCAGGCACGGCAGCCGACGCCAGCATGATCCGGTGGAATAAGGATGCGGCGGTCTCGGTGCGCAAAGATGCAATTTTGCCCATGTTCCAGATAACCAGCTGTCCTGTGTCAATGTTGGTGGTCCCGAGTAGCAGGAGTCGTCCCTTTTGCTCATATTCCGCAGCAATGTGTTCGAGCGTATCCGCGTCAATCGTCTTGCGGATCAAATGAAACAGGGGAGTGTTGTCTGCCAGGGATTCGCCCATCAAGACCGAGATCAGGTTACGGTCCTTGTAAATGTCCGCGGGCGTCGTGGTCGTGAATACGGTCTTCAGGCGTTCATCATACGCGGTGCCAAGAAAGGCAAATGGAGCGACAAGGGCACCTGTGCTGATGCCCACCACCTGGTCGAATTCAGGCCGAGATCCCTGGCGGCTCCAACCGGAGAGAAGTCCGGCGCCAAACGCACCATTGTCTCCGCCGCCTGACAACGACAAGTAATTCGATGCGCGGCTTTCATCATGACCTCGTTTAGGCACAATGATTTTCAACTCCCGCATATACGCATCGATGCCCGCTTTGGTGCTGGGGACAAAACGGATCTCTGACAGGCCATCAATCTGCGCTGCCTGAATGTTCAAGTCAGACATTGCCGGTTTGCGGGGTGATGATCCGCAGCCAGCCAGTGATAAACACAAAAGCCCGATGAGTGCCGAGTAAAAAAGCCGCTGCATCACTGAGCGTTTCCGGGGGCGGGTAAGGGGGCGGGTAAGGGGGCCGGTCGAGCCAGCATGTCCTGCAAAACACGGGCCTGTCGGGTTTCGTTTTCCAGATGGGTCACATTGAACAACAACGGAAACTCCAGGCTCAGAATCAGGTAAACAGCGCAGGAAATTAACGCGGCAAACATCACGGACAGTAAGCGTTCACGGCGCTGGGCGATGCCCATCTTGTACCCTGCCAGAAAAGAGCCGATAAGGATGAGCAGTATGAGTGTCATCCAGATAATTCTGGGAGGGTGGAACCACATGGCCTGCAACTGGTTAGAGTATGCCGAGCTCATCGCGTTGACCAATTTAACAAACTCTGTGGCCAGCGATTTTGCTTCCGGTGCCACCTTCAGTGAAGCACTATACGCGGCATCCTGTATCCGATTGATTGTCGCATCAATATCTTTCTGACGATCAAGAAACAGAGGGGAGTCCGTCACATGGTTAAAAAGCACGGCACGCTGCGCGGCCAGCTCCCTGAAAAGGGGTCTAATCGTCTCCTGATCCGTTGCGTTGATGTATCGCAATGCAGAATATGCGCTAGTGATGGCACTGGTTTCGGCCGCGATCAGGCGCTCGCGTTGATCCATTCGCCCTGCGGCACCGGAAAAAGTGAATGCCAAAACAAGGGCCATCAGCCCCAGGATGGCACTGATCAAGGTGTCATCCGTGGCGGTTTTCTCACCGTTGCTCTTGTGATGACTGCGGTGCCCCACGTATCTGCCCAGAAAAACGGCCGAGATGATACTGAAGAAAATAAAAACAGAAAGGAGGCCGCTTGCGCCTATCCAAGCGCCAAGTTTGGGGTAGTCCATAATAAAAGTGATCAGTTATTGATACTGTTTCTAACGGAGCGACCTCATTGGCGCAAAGAAGACGCAGCGGCGAGTCATGATTACTTTCCGGACATGCCTGCCGAGATGCGAACGGCGGTGGTGACCCAGTCAATGGCCAGCTTCTGGAAGGCCTCTGGCGAGCTGGATTCCATTCGGAAGGTTTCGCCCGACATCACGTACACGCCTTCACCCCATACCTTGCCGGTCACACTATCGCGCATTTTGGCTTCAACGACGAAGGACGGAGTTTTCGAATCCAGGCCACTGGCTTTTTGAGCAGCAAACATCACGGCAGAAATCGGCACAACGTTCCAGGGCTTGAAGCTATCCCCTTCAACAACGGCACCCGTCAGAGCGATCGTAAGCCGACCAATGCCCGGGCCAGGCTCGGTGACGACATTAAATCTTCTGGATGCTCGCTCCTTCAGCTCTTTGTCAAGTGTCATACGAGTCTGGTAGATGGTTTCATCCGACAGCCCCTTCTGACCCTGCTGCTTGAGTGCCGTCTGATACAGAATCACCGGGTCAATCATCACGCCCTTGACCTTGCTTCTATCAAAATCAGGACTCACGTAACGGTAGAGTTTTACGCCAGGTGTTGATGTGTCAATTTCCTGGAGCCGATTGTATTCAGCCGATGTCAGAAAGCCGGATTTCTGGGATTGCGACAATCCACTGCTGCCACCGCAAGCAACCAATGACATTGCGGCAAACGCGTAAATGGCAGCTTTCATGACAGTATTCTTGGAGGACGGTGATGTCATTGGTCAGATCTCTGTAAAGTAAATAATGGGGAAAAGCGTTAAGAAGGCTACGGCACGGATGTTTCAATTTTACAACTTAAACGGTTGGGCATTGCCCCAGGCTTTTGTAACAGAGTGTAACAGCCGTCTGAAGGCCCATAGTACCCAACACGCGTTGAACACTTTGGATCACCGAGCTGAAATTCAAAGGCACGATATCAGGTGTCGGAAACAGGGCATAATACTTGCTTCACGCAGGGCGTGGGATACGCAGTTTAAAAGAAGGTATTAACGTGGGTATTGATGCCGATATTCGCATCGAGATCCATGAGAATCAAAGGGATACGGACAGCATGCTGCTGATGATCGACAACTACGACAGTTTCACCTACAACCTCGTTCAGTATTTTGGAGAACTGGGCCAGGAGGTCAAAGTGATTCGCAATGATGCCATTACGGTGGAAGAGATTGGCCGTCTGCAGCCCGAGTATCTCGTTATTTCTCCGGGGCCCTGTGCGCCTGCTCAGGCCGGCGTGTCATTAGCCGCGATTAAAGCCTATGCCGGCAAGATTCCGCTGCTGGGCGTCTGCCTGGGCCATCAGGCCATCGGTGAAGCCTTCGGCGGCAAAATCATTCATGCCAAACAGCTGATGCATGGCAAGACCTCGCCGGTCTTCCATAAAGATCTCGGTGTTTTCCGCGGTCTGCCCAACCCCATTACCTGCACGCGTTATCACTCGCTGGCCATTGAGCGCGCCACTTTGCCGGATTGCCTGGAAATCACCGCAGAAACCGAAGACGGTGAAATCATGGGCGTGCGCCACAAAACGCTGCCGGTGGAAGGGGTGCAGTTCCATCCGGAATCCATTCTCACCGAGCAGGGGCACCGCATGCTGGATAACTTTCTCAAGGAACACAAGGGAAACTAGGCATGACCACCGATACCGTCTTTACCCCCAAAGAGGCCCTGCAGCGCCTGATTGAGCACCGCGAGATTTTTCATGAAGAAATGACCTCGCTGATGCGCCAGATCATGTCGGGGGAAGTTTCGCCCGTTATGATCGCCGGCATCCTTATCGGCTTGCGCGTCAAGAAAGAAAGTATTGAAGAGATCGCGGCAGCGGCGGCCGTCATGCGGGAGTTTGCCACCGGCGTCACAGTGGATGATGCGGATAACTTGCTGGATATCGTGGGCACCGGAGGGGATGGTGCGCACACCTTTAATATTTCCACGACCGTGATGTTTGTCGCGGCCGCGGCGGGTGCGCGTGTGGCCAAGCACGGCGGGCGCTCCGTCTCAAGCCAGTCCGGCAGTGCCGATGCGCTGGAAGCATTGGGGGCCAAACTGGATCTGTCCCCAGCGCAGGTGGCGCAGAGCATTGCTCAAACGGGTATTGGCTTTATGTTTGCGCCCAATCACCACAGCGCCATGAAGCATGCGGCACCGGTGCGTAAAGAGCTGGGCGTGCGCACGCTCTTCAATATTCTCGGCCCGCTTACCAACCCGGCCCATGCCGGCACGCAGCTGCTCGGTGTGTTCCATACCGATCTGGTGGGTATTCTGGTACGTGTGCTGCAACGCCTGGGCAGCCGCCGTGCGTTGGTGGTGCATGGGCTGGATGGTCTGGACGAAGTGTCGTTGGCCGGCCCCACACTGATCGGCGAGCTGAAGGGCGGCGAAGTCCACGAATATCAGATCGCGCCGGAAGACTTTGGTTTGTCGCGGGCGCCCATTAGTGCGCTGCAAGTAGCCAACCCGGTTGAATCGATTGCCCGCATGAACGCCGTGCTCGCCAATGAGGCAGGCCCCTCGCGGGATATCGTCCTGTTGAATGCGGGCGCGGCGCTCTATGCGGCCGGCCGGGTCGACAGCATCGCTGCGGGGGTGGCGCAAGCCCGTGAAGTCATCGCCTCTGGTGCGGCGTTGAAGAAACTCAACGAATTTGTCGCCTGCACGAACACCCTATAAGAAGACAGTATGAACACAAAAAGCGACATCCTCGCCAGAATCATCGCCACCAAAGAAGTCGAAGTCAAAGCCGGTTATGCCCGGCACTCCTTGGCCGACATGGAAGCGCGGGCAAAAGTGCAGCCGGCACCGCATGACTTTGTCGGGGCCATTCGAGCCAAGCTTGCCGCTAAGCAGCCGGCGGTGATTGCCGAAGTTAAAAAGGCCAGCCCGTCTAAAGGCGTCATCCGCGCAGACTTTGATCCGGCAGCCATTGCCGCCTCGTATGCCGCGCATGGCGCGGCGTGTCTATCGGTGCTGACCGACGTGGATTACTTTCAGGGTGCCAACACCTATTTGCAGCAGGCACGCGCCGCGTGTGACCTGCCGGTGATCCGCAAAGACTTCATCATTGACCGCTGGCAGATCGCCGAAGCCCGTGCCATTGGTGCGGATGCCGTTCTGCTGATTGTGTCCGCACTCACCGATGCACAGCTCCATGATCTGGAGGCTTATGCCTTGAGCCTGGGTCTCGCCGTGCTGGTTGAAGTGCACGATGGGGAAGAGCTTACGCGTGCGCTCACCCTTAAAACCCCGCTCATTGGGGTTAATAACCGCAACCTGCGCACCTTCGAGGTGTCGCTCAATACAACGTTGGTTTTGAAAGACCGTATCCCGGCAGATCGTATCGTCGTGGCCGAGAGCGGCATCCTGGCGCCGGCTGATGTGCAGGTGCTGCGTGATGCCGACATTAATACCTTCCTGGTAGGCGAGGCTTTCATGCGGGCGCCAGAGCCGGGTGTGGAACTCGCTAGGTTATTTGCCGACGACTAGGCAGCCAGTTCGGCGTGGCGCACCACGGCAGTCGGCTTCGCCTGTTGCGTTGCATGCCATAGGTCGTAAGCAAGTTGCCCCTTGAGCCAGCTTTCGGCGCTGGGCCCGTCAAGCCAAGCCTCAAGGCGTAGCGCAAAGTCGACGCTAATGCCGGCCTTTTCGTTGAGAACGCGTGACAGTGTCACGCGATTAACGCCGAGCTCAAGCGCTGCTTGAGTGACTGTTAGTCCGAGCGCTGGCAGTACATCCTCTCGCAAAGTTTCACCGGGGTGGGGTGGGTTAAACATTCTGCTCATTATGGTTTCCTTTTAGTGGTAGTCCTGATAATCAACCAGAACGGCATCTTCCGCTTCAAACATAAAGGTCATTCGCCAGTTGCCATTAACCGTTACCGACCAATGGCCATCACGGTTTTCAGAAAGTTGGAGCAGTCGCCAGCCGGGGATGTTCATGTCTGCAGGGCCTGCTGCGTCATTGAGTTGTCGTAGTTGACGGGCGAGCCGCGGCGCATGGTCCGGTCTAATGCCCGCTTTGCTTCCGGTCTCAAAGAACATTTTGAGTCCTTTGTGTCTGAATGCTTTAATCATGAGTTGCATTGTAGCGTCTAGCGCTACAAAATCAAGGTTAATCAAAAAAGTTGCTCATTATCTTTATGCGTGCCCCAGAGCCGGGTGTCGAGCTGGCAAGGTTGTTCGCCTGAGTGCTACATAAAATGCAGGTTATCGACCCATCCCTATTAGGCTTTCAGCCGCTCGCCATTGCTCGGGACCGTTTTCAGCTTTAAGGCAGAAGCCTCTGGTCGGCACGAAAGCTTTGCCGATCAATATAAGACAGCGCTGCCATTAAAGCCACCGCCGTCTTATCGTCTGGCACCCATCACGATGAGTGTCTACCCGCTCAACGTATTGCTGGCTACCAAGATCGCGGCGCTCATGAGTCCGGAGCGGAATGTGCCCCGTGATGTGTACGACATCAAACGCATGCTTGACGTAGGCGCGACACCAGAAGGTCTGCATGACTTGGTTGAGCCTGAGCCGCTGCATGAATTTGCTACAGCGGTGTGGGCCAAGGTTGGCGGCATTCATTACAACGCCTTCAAAACAGAATTGTTGCCGTTCGTCGGGCGCGCCACCGCAGACGAGGTCACCGAAGAAACATGGGCGACCTGGTGTGCTGATGTCGCTGGCGCGATTGAGCAGATTTGCCATGGCTTTTAAGCTCGACCTCGCGTTGCAGATTCTACGCGACCCGGATTGTCCTCGGGTATTAACGAGCGGTGAGCTCGTGCAGTGGTTTGCAATGGCCGGTATCGCCGCTTCTGAAGCCACCCAAAAACGCTGGATCGCCTACATGAAAAAAAGCGGCCTCCTCAAAACCGTGCGCCGCGGCTTGTTTATCAATGCGCTGGTTAATCCTGCAGTGCAGTTAGATGAAGCGGCCGGTGCCATTTGTCGTGGCGCCATCGTTAGCCTACAAAAAGTTTTGGGCGATGCCGGTGTATTGAATAACTACACATCCTGGGTCACCTGCGTGGTTGCCTTGCCGCCCGCAAAGCTAAAAAGCGGAAAAAGCACTTACGGTTTTGCCCGACCCAGCACCGGCACGGTTGAAACGCAGGGTGGCCTATTTACATTTCAGGCCATGCCATTCGATCTGATTCATCTGGCCGGCTTGCTGGACGATTGTCTTGAACAGCTGCCCTACCAGCGAGCCACCCCAGAAAAAGCATTTCTGGATTGGCTGTATCTGGGTGCAACCAGCAGAAGCCACATGACACCGCCACCGCTAGACCTAGATATAAGCATGCTGAACCAGAATAGATTAAAGCGGCTGGCTGAAGCCATGGGCTTGTCTGAAGGGCTTAAAGGTTGGCTTAAAGAAAAGGCTGCTTTTGATCGGGCACCCGGCACGTTGGCGAATGCGCCTGGGGTCTAAAAGCCACAAGTGTTGCATTGTTGCAACAAAACAACACTCTCAGACCAAATCTGTTGTATTTAAGTTGCTTTGCCCTGCGCGGTGTTCCACAATCCGATCAACCACTCATCCGATGAGAGGTTCCTGGTTCCAGCGCAGCTGGTGCCATCAATCTTAAGAGGAGAATCTCTAATGCAAAAGAAAATCGTTGCTCTGGCAGTTGCCGGCCTGTCGACCGCTGCCTTCGCACAAACCAACGTGACCATCTACGGTGTTGCTGACCTGTCGGTTCAGGGTATTACGGCTTCGAACAGCAAGGCTCGTTACAACGCTGACGGTAGCGTTATGGAAGTTCAGTCGAACTCCTCGCTGATGGGCTTCAAGGGCAGTGAAGATCTGGGCAACGGCGTTAAGGCCCTGTTCCAGGCTGAAACTACGCTGGATCTGGCTGGTAACCAAAATGGTACGGCTGGTAAGTCGGGTGTTTCTTACGGTAACAGCGGTGGCGTATTCTCGAGCGGTCTGCGTGACTCGTTCGTTGGTGTGAACACCAAGTACGGTACAGGTCTGGCTGGTTATCTGTCGACGCCGATGCGTTCGGCTCTGACTTCGTTTGACGTGATGCCGGGTGCAACGGGTTCGGGTCAGATCGAAAAGCAAATGACTCAGATGAAGTTCGGTATGTCGGGTGCTCAGTACGGTACATCGCTGCGTGCAACGGCTATCGCCTACGCAATGCCGACTCTGTACGGCTTTGACGCTTCGATCGCCTACACCGGTTCGAACAACAACGGTACCACCAACGCAACTGAAGCTACTCAGTGTACAAACGCACAGCTGTCGGCTTGCTCGATCGCTCCGCAAAGCGCCTGGGGTCTGAACCTGGGTTGGACTGGCTACGGCGTGAACGTCAAGGGTGCCTTCCAGCAGAACAACAACAACACACTGGCTTCGACCACGAACCTGAACGCTGGCAACTACGGCGACTACACTTCGTACCTGGTTGGTGCCATGTACACAGGTATCCAAGGTCTGAAGGTTTCGGGCGTGTACGTTCGTAACTCGCTGGGTACCAACGGCCCGACAGCTCTGACCACAAATGGCGCTGGCAAGATCTCGAACAACCAGTGGTGGATGGGTACATCGTACCGTATGGGCAACTGGGAACCGCGTGTTTCTGCCGTGTTCAGCAGCGACATGGATGGCTCGAGCGTTCAGCAGCTGGGTTCGCGTCAGTGGACTGCCAACGTTGGCTACTACCTGAGCAAGCGTACACAAGTGTACGGCCTGATTTCGAACGTCAACAACTCGGCTAACCAGAGCTTTGACCTTGGTCAGCAAACTTCGAAGATGGGTACAGGCGCTGCTGGTATGAACCTGTTCACATACGGTATGGGTATGCGTACCACGTTCTAATCTGACTTAGGTCAAATTAGTACTTAAAACGGGCGCTTCGGCGCCCGTTTTTATTTGCCTGTTAAAATGACTCTATGAACACACCACAGGCATTGCAGCAAGCATTCCAGTTTTTGAATCAGGGGCAGTTGCCGGCGGCCGGGCAGTTGTTCGAAAGCATTCTGCAGCGAGAGCCACATAACTTTGCAGCGCTCAATGGCCGGGGCTTTGTCGCCCTTCAGCAGAACCGTTTGCCGCAGAGTGCGGCCGACTTCCAGCAATCGTTAGCCATCAATCCACAACAGGCCTTTGCTCAGAAGATGCTGGGTATTGTGCTGGGTGCCATGGGTCAGTTGGATGCCGCCATGCAGGCATTTGCGGCTGCGCTGTCACTGGATGCCAAAGACCCGGAAGTCTATTTCAATCGGGCCAACTTCCGCTTCCAGGCGGGGTTGGCGCAGGAAGCCCTGGCCGATCTGGACGCAGCGATTAAGCTGCGCGGTTCGTATCTGGAAGCCCGCTCAAACCGGGCCAATCTGTTGATTCAGCTCGGAGACTTTGCCCGTGCTGAAAATGATCTCGATTACCTCGTTGGCAAAGTGACCAATAACCCGGATATCTGGGTAGCGTTGGGCCTGGCGCGCCATAAGGTCGGCAAGCATCAGGGCGCCATGCAGTCCAATGAGCGGGCTTTGAAGCTGGTGCCGAATCATCCGGATGCATTGCTCAATAGTTCCAGCGCCCTGTATGACCAGGGTGAGTATCCGATGGCGTTGACTTGGGCGGAAAAGGCGATTGCCGTCACACCGCAGCGTGCCGAAGTGCACTATGCCAAGGCGCAGGCCCTGATGGCGATGCACCGTTTTGACGAAGCGATTGCGGCGTATAGCAAAGCGATTGCATTGAACCCGAACTATGCCGAAGCCTGGATGGGTAGGGGACTAACGCAGGCGCGTCTGCGCGAGCGGGATGCGGCGCTTGCCGATTATGAGCGTGCCGTGGCCTTGCGCCCCGATTATGACGAGGCCCTCTTCAATAAGGGGCACGTTTTGTTGGAGCACCACGATTTCGCCGATGGCTGGGCGGCCTATGAGCACCGCTTCGGTATGCCGTCATTAGGGATTAAAAATCTTCCGGATATGCCGGTGTGGGATGGTTCGCCTTTGTCGTTTTCTGCCGGCAAACTGCTGGTGCGCGGAGAGCAGGGGCTGGGTGATCAGATTCTATTCGCGACGGTGCTGCCAGATCTGTTGAAGATCGTACCCAATGTGTGTCTGCAACTGGAGCCCCGTCTGGTGCCGTTGTTCCAGCGTTCATTTCCCAATGTTGAAGTGCTCAGTCGGGACAAGAAGCCGCCAGCCGATATCGCGGCACAGATCTGTGTGGGCAGCTTGCCGCAGTTCTTCCGCAAATCAGTCGCGGATTTCTCACGGGCACAGCTGCCGCTACTGATGTCGGATGCTACGAGAACGGCAGCCTTCCGTGCGGCACTGGCACCGAACGGCGAACGCATTATCGGGCTGAACTGGCGCAGCTTCCGCAACAAATACGCGAATGATAAATCCGTGAATCTCATGGACTTGGCACCCTTCTTCCATTTGCCCGGCTGTACCGTGGTGAATCTGCAGTACGGGGATGTTAAGGATGAACTGCGTGCTGCCGAATCAGCAGGTCTGCATTTCAACAGGGCCGTGACGATTGATCTGACCAAGGATATTGATGGCGTGGCGAGTCTGGTCGATGCCTGTGATGTGCTGGTGAGTGCCAGTAATACCACGGTGCATATTGCGGGTGCCCTGGCCAAGCCGGTGATGCTGATGCTACCGTATCGTACGGGCAAGCTGTGGTATTGGTCAGAAGCGCGGGGTGACGGCTCGCTCTGGTATCCGACAATTCGAACTTTCCATCAGTCGGCACAGGGCGATTGGACGGGTACAATTAACGATATTGTTAATTGTCTGAAAAATTCGTAGAAAGTGTGGTTGGGTATGTCGCGGATTCAGGTAGTGATTGGGTTTGATCAACGTGAGGCCGTGGCCTATCACACCTTCTGCCAGAGTATTCTGGAACGGGCCTCGCAGCCGGTGTCATTTACCCCGTTGGCGCTCAATACGTTGAACAGCTATGTGGAAAAGCACACCGACGGTAGTAATGCGTTCATTTACTCCCGTTTTCTGACGCCCTGGCTGATGGATTATCAGGGTTGGGCCATTTTTGCCGATGGCGACATGATTTGCCGCGACGATATTGCCAAACTCTGGGCGCTACGCGACGCAAGCAAAGCCGTGATGGTGGTGCAGCACGATTACAAGACCAAGGCACACGAGAAGTATCTGGGCAACAAGAACCAGGACTACCCGCGCAAGAACTGGTCGAGCGTAATTTTATGGAACTGTGCGCACCCGCAAAACCGGCGTCTCGATCCGGCCTACGTGATGTCTCACCCCGGGTCACATCTGCATCGCTTCGCGTGGCTGGAGGATGCGTTGATTGGCGAGATCCCGAAAGATTGGAACTGGCTGACAACCGAGTACCCGGATAACTACGAGGCCAAGCTGCTGCATTACACGCTGGGTACGCCGTGTTTTAAGGATTACACAAACTCCGAGATGGCCGAGCTCTGGCATGCCGAGCATGACAAGATCAACCAGGGTATGGGCGTATAGCCAGCCATGATGAGCCAGCATTGATGGCCAAGAAGAAATCCGCGTTTGACCGTGTGCAGACGCGCGCCCCCGGTGCCGCAGTCATCGACGGCTTAAATCACCAGGGCTTGATGTTGCTGCAGCAGGGCCAGTTTCAGGCGGGGGCCGATCTGTTGAGTCAGTCACTGGCGCATAATCCGCGTCAGCCCGAGGTGTATTACAACTTCGGCTATGCCTTGCAGCAGCTCGGTTTGCTAGATTCTGCGGTTCAGGCCTATGGTCAGTGCATTGCCTTGATGCCCGAGGATGTGGATGCGCGCATGAGCCGTGGTCATGTACTGGCCACGCAGAAACGTTATGAAGCGGCGCTGACCGACTTTAGCAAGGCGACTCGTCTGGCACCGCAGAATGCCGATGCCTGGAATAACCTGGGCAATGTGCTGCAGGATTTGCAGCGTGATGCTGAAGCCCTTGCTGCTTACGATAAGGCGCTGGCGCTGCGCCCAGGTTTTGCGCAGGCCTGGTTCAATCAGGGTAAGGCCCTGGGTGCGCTGGAGCGCTACGTAGACGCTGATAACGCCTACGCCAAAGCGCTGAGCTTGAACCCCGATTATGAAGACGCTAAGTGGCATCAATCCTGGATTAAATTAGTTCTAGGCGACTTCAGGCTTGGCTGGTCGCTATTTGAGGCGCGCTGGACCGTACCCGCGTTGGGTAACCAGCGGCGTTATCCGCAGCTGCCCCAATGGCTGGGTCAGGCCCCCTTGGCCGGAAAATCGCTTCTGCTCTACGCCGAGCAGGGGCTGGGCGATACGCTGCAGTTCTGCCGTTATGTCCCGGTGTTGCAGGCCATGGGCGCCCGGGTGAGTCTGGCGGTGCAGGCACCACTCGTGTCTTTGTTGGCGGATCAGTGGCCTGGGGTGACTGTGGCGGAAGTGGGTGCGGCGGTCTTTGCTGATCCGTCCGCGTTCGATTGGGCAACGCCGCTGATGAGTCTGCCGCTGGCCCTGGGCACGATGCTTGAAACCATTCCTCAGGCACCCTATCTGCAGGTGGCGGGGGCTGGTGATTGGGCAGCAGAGTCGCCAGCAGTACGGCCACGTGTGGGCTTGGTTTGGTCCGGCAGTACCGGGCATAAGAATGATCAGGCGCGCAGTATTGCGCTGGAGACGCTGGCACCTCTGTTGCAGTTGCCGGTGGATTGGGTCTGTTTGCAGCCTGACTTGCGTGGGCATGATCTGGCCTGGTTGGCGGCTAACCCGGATGTGCCACTAACACGTCCGCAACTGACAGACTTTGCCGAAACGGCCCGCGTCATTGTCGGGCTGGATTGGGTGGTGACCGTCGATACGGCAGTGGCGCACCTGGCCGGTGCACTGGGTAAAGAAACGTGGTTACTGTTGCCGACCGGTGCCGATTATCGCTGGCTGTTGGAGCGCTCCGATACGCCGTGGTACCCAGGGATGCAGTTGTTCCGTCAGAAAAACCGGGGTGACTGGCCGGCTGTTGTGACACAGGTTCTTCAAGATATGGTCATAAAAATCCAATACTGACTGGATATAGTTTTGTGGTGCAAGCATTGGAGCCACCATGAAACATCAACACACACTGTTGGCCGCTGCCATGATGAGCGTGGCCTCCCTGACTCAGGCACAGACCAGCATGACCGTCTACGGCGTGGCCGATGTGTCTGCCCAAGGCTTTAGTTTGATGAGTGGCAAGGCGGGAAACTACAGCGCAACCTCGGGCTCGCCCGCAGAAGGGAATGCATTTAATCTTCAGAGCAACTCCTCCTTGTTAGGTTTCAGGGCGGATGAAGCGCTGAGTGCAGGATCTAAGGTACTGTTTCAAGCGGAAACCACCCTCAACATGGTAGGGGGTGGTGGCGTTACGTTTGGGAATGGCAGCCTGTTTGGTGGTCTGAGAGACACCTTTGTAGGTTTGTCCGGCGGGCATGGCGTTTTGCGAGCAGGGTATAACTCAACGCCGTTGCGCGCAGCCGTCACGGGGTTTGATGTGATGCCTGGTGCAACGGGATCATCTGATATTACGCGAATGATGGGCAATATGCGCTTTGCCGAGCGAAGTCTGAACGGGTCGAATCGCTCTACTGCGGCACAGGCGTATGACTCGGCAATTCGCACCACCTCGGTGATGTATTCGAGCCCAACCTATCTGGGGTTTAATGGATCCGTGGTTTACACCGGCTCGAATAATAATGGTACGACAAACACCACCGATGCAACGGTGTGCGGTGGGACAACCGCCAGCCGTTCTGCCTGTACGGTGGCGCCGCAGAGTCTGTGGGGTTTTGGCCTGGGTTGGGAAGGTTATGGGGTGAATGCGAAGCTCGCATTTCAACAAGCCAGTTACAACATCACACCCAATGCGTTGACGAATGTTCATAACGCCGGTGACTACACCAGTTTTCTGGTCGGGACGTCTTATACGGGCGTGCCGGGGTTGAAGCTTTCTACGGTGTACGTCCGAAACAACTTGCAGTCCAACGGACCATCGAACATTGCCACCGGCGCTAAGGTATTGAGCAACAACCAACTTTGGGCGGGGGCCTCCTACCGTTTTGGTGAACACGAGCCCAGAATTTCGGCTGTTTGGAACAGCAATATCAACGGTGGCGATGATGGGCAGTTGGGCGCAAGACAGTGGAACTTGAACTGGGGATATTTTCTCAGTAAGAGGACACAGGTTTACGGCGTCGTATCATTTCTGGATAACTCGGCTAACCAGAATTACGCTTTGGGGCAGCAATCGAATAACCTGAAACCCACGGGCGGCCAGAATCTGTTGACCTATGGTACCGGCTTGCGAACGACATTCTGAATCTTTGAGAAAGACAGACTGACTCAGGGTAGACTTATGGCATCGTAAAAATACGCCAGAGATGGATGGGACGCTCGAGATGATAAAGCCTCAAGTTTTGCTCTTGGCCGGCCTAATGACGTTGGGAGCGCTCGGTGGCTGTGCTTCGGGGGGCTTTGGCAGTGCCGAAAGCCTCGATAGTATTCAGCAGCAGTTGCTGGGCGATATGCCCTTGCCGCAGGGCTCCAAAATCAGTAATGATCAATCCATGATTCTGGGTGGCGGCTCGCAGTGGACGGGGCGTATTGTGATCAGTACGCCGCAGGGGCCGACCGATACCTTTACCTTCTTTCGCGACCAGTTTCCCCGGGCGGGCTGGACAGGTATTTCGTCGATCAAGTCCAAGACCAGTATTCTGGTGTTTGCTAAAGGGGACCGTACCTTGACGGTAGAGATTAACGAGGCGGGCGCTTTTCAGAGTGGCGGCGCCATTGTGGCCCTGACGGCAGCGCCGAAAGGCGGCACGGCACCGGTGAATCTCAACCCTCAACCCTCTCCGGGTATGGGGCCTGCTGCTTCAGGGGCGCCGCTCCGTTGATTGCCCGGTGGGTGTTGCAGGCGGAAGCGGGCCTGACGCTGATTGAAGTGTTGATCGGTCTGGTCTTGCTGGCGTTGCTGGGTACGTTGGCCGTGCCTTCGTTTGCGGATTATCAGGAACGGCAGCGTTTGAAGACGGCTGCTGAAAGCCTGGCGACGAGTCTGAACCTGGCCCGGGCCGAAGCCTTGGCGCAACAACGCTTCATGTATGTGCAGCTAGCCGGACAGGGAAGTTCCCGCTGGTGTTATGCGGTGTCGGCGGAGGCCAAGTGTGATTGTCTGAGTGGGGATTGTGATGCCCTGCAGCGCGTGGACGCCGACCGGCTACCGGGCATCGAGTTGGGCGGGAGTAGCCGGCCGGTGTTCCGCTTTAACTGGAAGAATGGTGCGGCCACAGGCGCCAATGGCACGGCGACGTTTGTAGGCCAGCGCACCGGACAACGGCTTTGCGTAGTGCTGAGTAATCTGGGGCGGGTTAGAATGAGCACTTCCAAACAGAACCCGGTGACCGGGTACCCGCAAGAGACGACGTGTCACTGACTTATGAGCCACCATCATTCCCACCGGCACCTTGCCGCTGAATCGCCTCAACCAGTCGCTGCGTCGACCGCGCACGCGCAGGATTTTGATCTGATTATTGTCGGCGGTGGGCTGACAGGCTCGGCATTGGCGGTGGCGCTGGCCGATACCTCGCTGCGCATTGCCCTGGTTGATGCGCGTGCGCCATCGCGGCCGCAGGCCTGGCCTGAGCAGTGGGATAACCGGGTGTACGCCATCAGCCCCGGTAGTGCGGATCTGCTCTCGGAGATTGGTTGCTGGGCGCATCTGACGCCGGATCGCCTGCAGCGCGTGGAGCGCATGGTCGTCCGCGGTGATGCGGGCGGCGAAATCAGCTTCTCGGCTTTCGAGACTGGGACCGAGGAGCTGGCCTGGATTGTGGAATCCTCTGAAATGGCGGTGGAGCTGTGGACGACGGTGAGTCGCCAGCGCAACGTGACCTGCTTTTGCCCGGCAACGCCGGCCGCGTTGCAGGTGAGCGATGCCGGCGCGCTGCTCACGCTCGACGGTGGTGCTGCCTTGCGGGGCAAACTGGTCGTCGGGGCGGATGGTCGTGAATCCTGGGTGCGTCAGCAGATCGGGCTGAGCAGTACGCATGATCCCTACAACGAGCTGGGTGTGGTGGCGAACTTCCGTACCGAGCAGCCGCATTTCGGCACGGCCTACCAGTGGTTTCGGGAGGATGGCGTACTGGCCTATCTGCCCTTGGCCGGGGGGGGTGGCGCAGACCGTGGTCACCTGATGTCGATGGTCTGGTCGGCACCGGAAGACGTTGCCAGAACCTTGCTGGCCGATTCGGCAGAGGCGCTGGCCGAGCGGGTAGCGAATGCCGGTGGCAACCAGTTGGGTCGTCTGCAATTGATGGCACCGGCAGCGGGTTTTCCGCTCAAGCTGGTACGTGTGCCGCAGGTGGTGGCACCACGGGTGGCGCTGATTGGCGATGCGGCGCATGGGATTCATCCATTAACGGGTCACGGCGTGAATCTGGGGTTTCAGGATGTGCGGGTGCTGGCCGATCTGATCCGCCATGCGCGAGCCGTGGATGATCTGGGAGACCTGCGGTTGCTCTCGCGCTATCAGCGTGCCCGTCGTGAAGAGGTGGTGATGTTGCAGTCGGCCACGGATGCGATGCGCAAACTGTTTGCCAGCAAAGCCCCCGGGTTGGGGGCTTTGCGTAATTGGGGGTTATCGCTGACCGATAAGCTGACCCCGCTCAAATCGATGTTGATTCGTTACGCGCTCGAGCGCTGATAGGAAAACAGAAAATGATGAAAAAAATGATGACCGGTTTATGGGTCGCAGCGGTCATGGGTTTGGGCAGTGCCTCTGTCCTGGCTCAGGAGATTGCCTCGCCCAGCCTGGCAAAAGTGGTAGAGACGCAACTGGGGGTGAAACCACAGCGGATTATCAAGACCCCGTACCTGGGCGGTCTTTACGAGATTTATGCGGGTGGCCAGTTGTTCTACAGCGATGAAAAGGGCTCGGTGTTCGTCTTCGGTTCGTTGATCGATGGCAAGACCCATCGCAATATCACGGCGGAGCAGCAGTTGGCCCTGCTGCCGCTGCAGGATGCGATTAAACGCGTGAATGGCAATGGCGGCAACGGCAAACGAACGCTGATCACCTTTGAAGATCCGAACTGTGGTTACTGCAAGAAGCTGACCAAGGAGCTGGCAGGCATCAAAGATGCCACGGTTTATACCTTCCTGGTGCCCTTGCTGTCGGAAGATTCGCTGGTCAAATCGAAAAAGATCTGGTGTGCGTCAGACCGTCTGAAGGCCTTTGATGACTGGATGATTAACGGCAAGGCCCCGAGTGGTTCGGATAACTGTGCCAATCCGCTGGAGCGCAACAGCAAGCTGGCCCAGGGGTTGGGTGTGAGTGGTACCCCGGCGATTTTCTTCCCCAACGGGGAGCGCGTGCCGGGTTATATGCCGCTGGATAAGATCGAGAAAATGCTCAAGGCCAACTGATCCTTTATTCGGCAGACCAAAGCAAAGGGCGCCGAGGCGCCCTTTGCTGTTTCTGTTAATGGCGTTGCTGATTACAGGTCGCGGGTATCCGGCGTGGCCGTAATGCGGTGAATGGTCAGGTCGGCACCGTTGTATTCTTCTTCCTGATCCAGGCGGATGCCGACAAAGGCCTTGAGGGCACCGTAGACGACGGTGCCGCCCACCAGGGCAACAATGATCGCCAGGCCGGTCATGATGGCTTGGGCTGCGAGAGAAATGCCGCCCAGCCCCCCCAGTGCTTCGGCACCGAAAATGCCCGCGGCAATCCCCCCCCAGGCACCACACAGACCGTGCAGGGGCCAGACACCCAGTACATCATCGATCTTCAGGCGGTTTTGGGTCAGGGTGAACATCCAGACGAACAGGCCGCCAGCGATCAGGCCGGTGGCCAGAGCGCCCAGCGGGTGCATGAGGTCGGAGCCGGCGCAGACGGCCACCAGGCCGGCCAAAGGGCCATTGTAGGCAAAGCCCGGGTCGTTACGGCCAACAATCAGGGCGGCGATGGTGCCACCGGCCATGGCCATCAGCGAGTTGGCGGCGACCAGGCCACTGATCTTGTCGAGCGTCTGGGCGCTCATGACATTAAAGCCGAACCAGCCTACGGCCAGAATCCAGGCACCGAGTGCCAGGAAGGGGATCGATGACGGTGGGTGGGCAGCCATAGCGCCGTTTTTGCCATAGCGGCCATGGCGTGCACCGAGCAGCAGCACGGCGGGTAGGGCGATCCAGCCGCCCATAGCGTGCACCACGACGGAGCCGGCGAAGTCATGGAATTCGAAACCGAAGGTCCCTTTCAGCCATGCCTGAATGCCGAAGTGCTGGTTCCAGGCGATGCCTTCGAAGAACGGATAGACGAAACCGACCAGCACAAAAGTCGCCGCCAGCTGCGGGTTGAACTTGGCGCGCTCGGCGATGCCGCCCGAGATGATGGCCGGGATGGCCGCAGCAAAGGTCAGCAGGAAGAAGAAGCGGGTGATGTCGTAACCGCTTTTTTCGGCAATCTGGCCAGCGCCAACAAAGAAATCGGTACCGTAGGCCACGGTAAAGCCGATGGCAAAGTAGGCCACGGTCGAAACGGCAAAGTCGGCCAGAATCTTGACCAGGGCGTTGACTTGGTTCTTTTTACGGACGGTGCCGACTTCCAGAAAGGCAAAGCCGGCATGCATGGCGAGCACCATAATGGCGCCCAGCAGAATAAACAGGGTGTCGGAGGCTGTCTTGAGGAGTTCCATGGGGCGGTTGCACAGATATCGTGCGTCAAGATTGGTAATGCCCCCATAAAAGCAATTTGTGTGCCAATTTGGTGCCCCGGTTTTCGGGGTTCATGGCTGGTTTTTGCACCAAGAAAGTGCGTTTACGCGAATCCCCGCCTTAAATCAGGGCGTGCCTGCCCAAAGTTGGTTCTGCCGCTTACAGAATGGTGTCGATGCGCTTCACAACCAGCCAGACGCCGTTGCCCATCACCTGGTGCGTCTGCAGCTGGATGATGTCGAAGTGCTGACACAGTTTGGGTAGCCACCACGAGGTCGGTTTCTGGATCAGGTGCGCATTGCGTCCATCCGCTAGCACCTTGCCGGCCGGCCCCATATGAATGGAGAAGAAGCCGATCTTGATGGTGATACGGGCCAGTTCGGCGATCACGTTGTCGATCAGTTCCGGTTCGATGTGTTCCAGTACATCGATGCAGCAGACCAGGTCAGCCGGTTGCGGGTTGCCGTATTCCGGGAAGGCCGGGTCGTAAGGCTTATAGATGGGCGTAGCGATACCTGCCTGCTTGAGCCCGATCAGCAGATTCTTTTTGCCGGCACCGTAATCCGAGACACTTTGCGCACCGGATTGACGCATCAGATCCGCCACCAGGGGTGCGAACTGTAATGAGGCAACCCCGTAGTTGGGGTTCTGGTGCAGCGCTTGTTGCAGCTTGCGGTATTCCTCGGTGATGGTCTGGCTGTTCTCGGTCATGCGCGTATCTCTGGCAAACGGGGTTAATTGCGTACTTTATCAGCTGGTACGGCAGCCGGGGGGAGCAGCGTCCACATCTGGCCGGGTTGCTTCATGCGGCCGGCCTCCTTGCCGGCTTCGGCGCCGAAGCCCCAGAAGAAGTCGGCACGAACGGCACCCTTGATGGCACCACCGGTATCCTGGGCCAGCACCAGGCGCTGCATGGGTTTGCTGGTGTTCGGATAGGAGGTGTCCAGCCAGACGGGGGCGCCCAGGGGTGTGGCGCGCGGGTCAATGGCGATGCTACGGCCCGGCGTTAGCGGGACGCCCAGTGCCCCGGGGGGGCCGGCATCGGGGTTGTTGGGGTCGGTGGGCAAGATGCGGAAAAAGACGTAGCTCGGGTTGGCATTAAGCAGCGCCTGGACTTTGGCGGGGTTGTTGCGAGCCCAGTTCTGGATGCCTTGCATGGAGGCGGTGTCTTTGGTGAGTGCACCCTGCTTGATCAGCACGCTGCCGATGCTCTGATAGGGTTGCCCGTTCTGGTCGGCGTAACCGACCCGGATCCGGCTGCCATCCGGCATCTGTACCCGGCCCGAGCCCTGAATCTGCAGGAAGAACAGTTCAATGGGGTCATCGACCCAGGTCAGGGTTCGGGCGTTCATGCGGCCGGGGTTGGCTTCGATCTGCTCGCGGGTCCAGTAGGGAATCACCTTGTTGTCGTCCGTCAGACGACCGCGTACTCGCTTGCCCTTGAGTTCCGGAAAGAGATCGCCAAGCTCGATGGTAAGCAGATTGGCGGGGACACCGTAGATGGGATAACGCGCTTTGTCAGTGGGCTGTTTGGCACCTTGGAGCAGCGGTTCGTAGTAGCCCGTGAACAGCCCGTTGCCGGCACCATCGTTCTGCACCAGCTGGTAGGGTTGATAGTACTTCTGGTAGTAGGCGCGAACGGCCGTCGGGTCCTTGCGCTGAGTGTCGGTCAGTGCGCGGGCGGCGTTGCAGGCATCCTGCCAGCCGGTCTTTTTGCCGAGTGCATTGCAACTCTGCAGTTGGGCTGGAAAGGCTTCGGTCAGGGTTTTATCATCGGCCCAGCCCGGCAGATCCGACCAGTTAGCTTGTTTCAGGGGTTTGATGATCTGTGCTGCAGCTGGCGGTTTTTCAGCCTCTTTGCAAGGGGGGCAGTCGGTCGTGGCGCAGCTGGCCAGCAGCACGAGAATGGCGCAGGCTGAGAGGGTCTTGAGTAGGCCTAAACCCTGAAATGCAGTAAGGTGTGCGGAGTTCGAAGTTGGTCGGTTCATGGCCAGCGCAAAAGAGGTCAAACGTGAATAAAACTGTTCCAAGTATACCGGCTGTCGCCAGCACCGGGATTGATGCGCTGACGGCATTACTGTTGCGTGCCGAGACCGTATTGGCTCGTCTGGAGGCCGTATTGCCAGATGCCAGTCATGCAGAGACGGACTGGTCGGCACAGGCCTGGCGCTGGGTGGTGAACAAGCGGACCGGTGCAGGAGCGCTGGTGGCCGTGCCGCGAATTTCCGAGATTGACTTAACGGATCTGCACGATGTGGATGAGCAGAAGCAGCGCCTGGTGGCCAATACCGAACAGTTTCTGGCCAGGCGCCCGGCCAACAATGTGCTGATGACTGGGGCGCGGGGTTGTGGCAAATCATCGCTGGTGCGTGCCTTGCTCAAGGCTTATCGCCATTATGGTGACGGAGGCTTACGCATCATCGAGATCGACAAACATGATCTGCGTGATATTCCGGACATTGTGTCGCTGATTAACGGCCGGCCCGAGCGCTTTATTCTGTTCTGTGACGATCTGTCCTTTGAGGCTGGTGAGGCCGGCTATACGGCGTTGAAGTCCGTGCTCGATGGTTCGGTGGCCGCCGTGCCGGATAATGTGCTGATTTACGCCACGTCCAACCGGCGACATCTGATGCCGGAGTACTTTTCGGAGAATGCCCAGACCAAGCATCTGGGCGAAGAGGTGCATCCGGCCGAAGCCGTCGAAGAAAAGATTTCACTGTCCGAGCGCTTTGGTCTTTGGTTGTCGTTCTATCCCTTCAGCCAGGATGCCTATCTGAATATCGTGAATGGCTGGCTGAAGCATTACGGTGAAGGTGACGCGGCGATTGCCGATGCGCGACAGCACGCCTTGAACTGGGCTGTGATGCGCGGCTCACGGAGCGGCCGTGTGGCCGAACAGTTTGCCCGCGACTGGGTGGGGCGGTGTCAATCATGAGTGGACAGAAGCTGGTGGTGTCTGGTGCGCAGATCGAAGCCAAACTAACTCGGGTGTCGGCTGCGGTGATTCTGCGCGATAGCAATCACAAGCGGCAATACCTGCTGGCGCAACGGCCAACCGGTAAAGCCTATGCCGGCTACTGGGAGTTCCCCGGTGGCAAGGTGGAGGCCGGTGAAAGTTTTGAACAGGCGTTGGTCCGTGAACTGCAGGAAGAGCTGGGAATCACGGTCACGGCGATGACGCCCTGGGTAACCCGCCAATTTGCGTATCCGCATGCCCGGGTGGAAATCCGTTTTTTCCGGGTGACCGATTGGGATGGCAGGTTGCAGCCCCTGGAGCACGCGGACGCGGCCTGGCTGAATTGTGATGCCATGGTCGGTGCGATGGATGTGACGTCAGTCGCGTTCCCCGTGTCACCGGTCTTGCCCGCCAATACCCCCATTCTGCGGGCGCTGGCTTTGCCGGCGACCTATGCCATCACCAACGCTAGCGAGAACGGTGAGGATGTTGAACTCGCTCGTTTGAAAGCGCAGCGGCCGCCTTTGGTGCAGGTGCGCGAACACGCGTTACCCGAAGCGGCTCGAGCGGATTTTTGTCGTGCGGTGGTCTCCGTGGTGCATGCTTACGGTGGGCAGGTAATCGTCAACGGTACGGTGGCCGAAGCACAGGCCTGCGCTGCCGATGGCATTCATCTGACAGCGGCACGGCTAATGGCGAGTGAATCGCGGCCGGAGGATTTGCTGGTGATGGCCTCATGCCACGACACCGCCGAATTGCAAAAGGCAGAAGCGTTGGGGCTCGATGCCGTGGTGCTGGGGCCAGTGGCCGCGACCGCCTCTCACCCGGGCCAAATCCCCATCGGATGGGCAAGGTTTGCAACGCTCATCGAGGGGGTTTCGATCCCGGTGTACGCCCTGGGCGGCATGACACTTGCAGATTCGACACGGGCGCAGGCCGCCGGTGCGCAGGGTGTGGCGATGATGCGGGGCTGGTAGACCGCTGTGCCTTATTGCTCGGTGGGCGGATCGTCGGAGAGCCCCTGATCGTTTTCCTGAACCGGAATGCGGTAGGACTCCGAGGCCCAGGCGCCGAGATCAATCATTTTGCAGCGCTCAGAGCAGAAGGGGCGCCATGTGTTTGCAGGCGTAAAGGGTGATAATTCACCGCAATGCGGGCAGGGGACTTTCGTGCTCACGGGTTTAGATGGCGCAGAAGGTGAGATCGAAGCGCACATCGCGTTCCACCTGGCGCGGACGCTGGTGGAAATCGGTTTCCATGAACCGCAGGTTCAGGGCGTATTTATTGGCACTGGTTTCCGGCGTGATCATGGCGTCGTGAATGCGGATGCGCAGCATCTGGGCGTTAACGCCGGCCAGGGTGCGCTGGTAGCTGCCACGCGAGGCGGTGTAGGCCTCCGGTGTGCCGCTGTCGCGTAAGAGATGCAGCACAATGGCCAGGCCGTCACGCAACGGCAGGAAAGGCTCCAGCCAGGTTTGCAGGTCTCGTTGACGTTGTGCGGTCGGCTGGTTCAGCCAGAGATGGTAGGACGGAATGTCGAACTCACTCAGACCGCCCGGAATCAGCGAACGGTTCTTGACGGAGATCAGCCATTCGTTGTCACGCAGATGCTGACCCAGTTTGCCGCTGAGGGCATGCAGCAGATTGAGCGCTTCGCTGATTTCATCGAGTGCCGTATCCAGGGCCTCGGACGAAATATTCGGATTGTCACGGAATGCCGTGAGTACCTGACGCTGGCGCTCGAGTTCCTGCAGCAACTCGGACTTGAGATCCGGCCGGGCGACTTCGAGGATTTCAAAGAGAACCGTCAATGCGGCATGATGATCATGAATATCCGGCGCACCCAAATAGTGCGCCATGCGCGCGAACAGATCTTCAAGCCGCAAAAGGGCCCGAATGCGTTCGGTCAGAGGGTATTCGTAGATCAACACGATAGGTTTGGTTTTGACCCTGGTTGGCGCCAAATCGACGGATTCTTCAAATAATAGCCCTATTTGTAGCATTTGTTACACGCAACCCGCGTTTTTATCGTGTTTTTCATGCTGCGCCGCGAGCACCAGATACTGCGTATGGATGGCACCGAGTTGTGCATCGCGTTCCGCGGGGGTGCCGCTGTTGTCGATGGTTTCGGTGGCTAATGCCAATCGCTGGTCACGCGGGGCCTGTGCTTGCAGCATCAGATCGGCCATGTCTTCGCTGAGACCTTTACCACTGGCGCGTGCCAGGAGGCGGGCTTTCTGGATTTCCGGGGGGCAATCGACGACGAGGACCCGGTCAGCCTGTTCTCGCAAAAAGCCGGTTTCCGCAAATAACGGAATGTCGGCAACCACATACGGCGAGGTTGCGGCGGCGATGGCCCGGAGGGCCTCTCGCCGGATCATCGGGTGCAGAATCTGCTCCAGGCGGGTTTTACGGTCGATCTGGTGAAAGACGATGTCGCGCAAGGCGGCCCGGTTCAGCGTGCCGTCGGTGTTGAAGATGCTGTCACCGAATTCGGCGCGTAATGTCGCCAGGGCTGTGCCGCCGGGGGCGGTGAGCTGATGGGCAATCCGATCGGTGTCGATGACCTCGACGCCTAGCAGGCGCAGCCGTTCGGCAACCGATGACTTGCCTGTGGCAATGCCGCCGGTGAGTACAACCAGCGGGCGATCAATCTGCAGGTCGCTGGTTGTGGGATGGCTCATACGAGAACGAGATTGTCCCGGTGAATCAGTTCGGCAGCATCCAGATAGCCGAGACGGGTTTCGATCTCGCCGCTCGGGCAGCCGGCGATACGGCGGGCTTCGCTGCTGGCGTAGTTGATCAGACCGCGGGCGATTTCCTGGCCGGTTTCGTTCAGGCAGGCGACCACCGCGCCACGTTCGAATTCACCATCGACCTGGGTGACGCCGACCGGCAGCAGGCTGCTGCCGGCCAGTAGCGCTTTGCTGGCACCGGCATCCAGCTGGATACGTCCGGCCAGTTGCAGGTGATCGGCCAGCCATTGCTTGCGGGCGGCCAAGGGTTGCTGGCTGGCCACGAGCAGCGTGCCGAGTGGTTCGCCATTGAGTAAACGGGGGAGGGCTTCGGGTGTTCGTCCGCTGGCAATGACGGTATGCGCACCACTGCGCGCCGCACGTTTGGCGGCCCAGATCTTGGTGATCATGCCACCGGTGCCGACATGGCTGCCGCTACCGCCGGCCATCCGTTCATATTGTTCATCGCCCGCTGCGCCCTGTTGCACGAGGGTGGCGGAGGCGTCTTTACGCGGATCGGCCGTATAGAGGCCTTCCTGGTCCGTCAGGATGATGAGTGCATCGGCTTCGATCAGGTTGGCCACGAGTGCGCCCAGCGTGTCGTTGTCGCCAAAGCGGATTTCATCCGTGGCCACCGTGTCGTTTTCATTGATAATGGGTAGGACACCCAGATCCAGCAGGGTGCTGATCGTGGCGCGGGCGTTCAGGTAGCGCGTGCGGTCGGCCAGGTCTTCGTGGGTAAGCAGAATCTGGGCCGTACGGATACCGTGCGCGCCAAAGGCCTGCTGATAGGTTTGTGCCAGGCCCATCTGGCCCACGGCAGCGGCCGCCTGGAGTTCGGGGATGCTGCCGGGGCGTTTGCGCCAGCCCAGTTGCTGCATGCCACAGGCGATGGCTCCGGAGGAGACCAGAAGTAAACGGCAGCCCTGTGCAGCTAGCGCGGCCATCTGTTGTGCCCAGCTGTTAATGGCGTTCAGGTCGAGGCCCGTACCATTGTTGGTGATGAGTGCGCTACCGATCTTAACGACCAGCGTGCGGGCGTCAACCAGGGGTTGGCGGGCAGCTACGCGCTGGGTCACGATGCATCTTCCTCGTCTTCGTCGATGTAGACCGTTTCGCCATCAGGCATCACGTCCCGGATGTCGTGTTCGGTATGTACGGGCAGGGCCGGCGGCATGGCATCGAGCGCGTCCTGAATTGCAAAAATCAGCGGCTTGGTGCCGTCGCCCGTGATCGCGGCAATCGAGAAGTGGCGGTCGGCTTTGCCTTTGGCCTTCTTAAACTTCTTCAGGAAGTCGTCGATGCGCTGCTGACGTTCTTCTTCGGGAATCAGATCGAGTTTGTTCAGAATCAGCCAGCGGGGCTTGTCGGCCAGCGTCGGGTCGTACTTTTCCAGTTCACCGGCAATGGCGATGGCATCGCGTACCGGGTCGGCCTCCGGGTCGAAGGGCGCCAGATCGACCAGGTGCATGATCAGGCGGGTGCGCGCCAGGTGGCGCAGGAAGCGGTGGCCAAGGCCAGCGCCTTCGGCAGCACCTTCGATGACGCCAGGAATATCAGCAATCACAAAGCTGCGGTTTTCATCGGTGCGCACGACCCCCAGGTTCGGATGCAGGGTCGTGAAGGGGTAATCAGCCACTTTCGGTTTGGCAGCGGACACCGAGCGGATGAACGTGCTCTTGCCGGCGTTAGGTAGGCCGAGCAGGCCGACATCGGCCAGCACTTTGAGTTCTAGCTTGAGCATGCGCTCTTCGCCGGGCGTGCCTCGGGTGAACTGGCGGGGCGCACGATTGACGCTGGACTTGAAGTGGATATTGCCGAGGCCACCTTTGCCGCCTTGGGCGACCAGGACTTTTTTGCCGTCTTCGTTCAGGTCGTGCAACACGACACCGGTTTCGTGGTCTGAGATCACCGTGCCGACCGGCATGCGCAGGGTGATGTCGTCAGCGCCAGCGCCATAACACTCGGCGCTCATGCCGTTTTGACCATTGCGTGCCAGAAATTTGCGGGTGTAGCGATATTCCACCAGCGTGTTGATGTTGCGGTCAGCGATGGCCCAGACGCTGCCGCCTTTGCCGCCATCGCCGCCGCTGGGGCCGCCCCGGGGGACATATTTTTCACGGCGGAATGCGGCACAGCCATCGCCGCCTTTGCCGGCAATAACCTCGATACGCGCTTCATCAATAAATTTCATGGCTGCTCTGCTAAAGAAAAAGCCCTACCGGTGAGGATAGGGCTTTAATGTGTCGGCGGGCAAGTGCCCGACCAGACACGAATTACTGTGCCGGCTGAATGACAACCGTGCGACGCTTCTGTTCGCCCTTGACGGTGAACTTGACGGTGCCGTCGATCAGCGCGAACAGGGTGTGATCCTTGCCCATGCCGACGTTGTCGCCCGGGTGGAACTCGGTACCACGCTGGCGAACGATGATGTTGCCGGCTTTGACCAGTTGACCGCCGTAGCGCTTGACGCCAAGTCGTTTGGCTTCTGAGTCGCGGCCGTTACGTGAACTACCGCCTGCTTTTTTATGTGCCATGGTGTGAGGCTCCTTAGCTAAACCGGATTAGCCTGCGATCGCGTTGATCTGCAGTTCGGTGTAATTCTGACGATGGCCCTGACGCTTCTGGTAGTGCTTACGGCGACGCATCTTGAAGATACGGACCTTGTCGTGACGACCCTGGCTCAGAACCGTGGCCGAAACGCTCGCACCTGCCACCAGCGGCGCACCGATTTTTACGGATTCGCCTTCGCCGACCATGAGAACCTGGTCGATGGTGATCTGGGTGCCAACTTCTGCCGGTATCTGTTCTACTTTGATTTTTTCACCTGCGACAACGCGATACTGCTTGCCGCCGGTTTTTATGACCGCGTACATGTTGGACTCCAAAGGGATATTGCAAAGAACTCGCAAGTTTACGCAAAAAATCCTTTGTTGTCAAAGCGTTTGATGTTTTTACCCTTCGCCAGTGATCTCGGTAGGGATTTTGCCTTGACTCGGGGCGCTAGCGCCCGTAAATTCGGCTCTTTTACGCCTACAGATGGTTTCTCTGCGTGACAGCCAGCACCCGCCAACCCTCCAAACCGTTATTTGCCACATTGATCGCCGATGAAATGCGGCAGGTCGATGATGTCATCCGTGCCTCCCTGCATTCGGAGGTTGTCCTCGTTCGGCAAGTGTCGGAATACATTATTCACAGCGGGGGTAAGCGGCTGCGTCCGGCGTTGCTGCTGCTGACCGCCGGTGCCTGTGGCGTGCCGGGACCGCAGGCGCGTACCCTGGCTGCGGTGGTGGAATTCATTCATACCGCCACGCTGTTGCACGATGATGTGGTGGATGAGTCCAGCTTACGCCGTGGCCGTGAAACCGCCAACGAACTGTTCGGCAATGCGGCCAGTGTGTTGGTGGGTGATTTTCTCTACTCCCGTGCCTTCCAGATGATGGTGTCGGTGGGCCGGATGCGTGTGATGGAAGTGCTGTCGGAAGCGACCAACATCATCGCCGAAGGCGAAGTCCTGCAGCTGATGAATTGTCATGATGCCGATGTGAATGAAGAACGCTATCTGCAGGTGATTCGTTACAAAACCGCCAAGCTGTTTGAAGCCGCCTCGCGCCTCGGTGGCGTACTGGCGGATGCGGATCCGGTACTGGAAGAGGGCCTGGCGCGCTACGGTATGCATCTGGGCACGGCTTTCCAGATTATTGACGATGTGCTTGATTATTCGGGCAACGAGGCGGATACCGGTAAGCATCTGGGCGACGATCTGGCGGAAGGGAAGCCGACACTGCCGCTGATTTATGCCCGAGATCGCGGCACGCCTGACATTGCAGCGGCGATCCGTCATGCCATCGAGACAGGTGGCCTGCAAGAGTTTGATGCCGTACTCCATGCCGTGCATGCCAGTGGTGCCCTTGAGATGGCGCGTGATGCCGCTAAACGGGAAGCCACGCTGGCGCACGCGGCGCTCAATGATCTGCCGGATTCGGTGTTCAAGCAGGCACTGGAAGAACTGGCCGACTTTGCCGTCGACCGTTCGCATTAAGCGCAAAGCACTAACATGAATCACCTGGCGTTTATCGAACTGATGGGCGAATGGGGGGATGCCCTGGGTGTGGCAGTGATCGTGATCGGTGTCCTCTGGGGCCTGGCGCGCTTTCCGCTGGATCTGATGCGTCGCGGTGTGGATGTGGCCTATACGGGGATTCGTAACCAGATCATTCGTACGTTGCTGCTGGGGCTGGAAATTCTGGTAGCAGCCGACATCATCCGTACCGTGGCCGTAAGCCCGACGCTGACCAGCGTGGCTGTGCTGGCCGCGATTGTGGTGATCCGCACGTTCCTAAGCTGGTCCCTGATCCTGGAAATGGAAGGGCGTTGGCCCTGGCAGAAGACAACGCCGAAACACTGAAGGTGACCGATGAAATAACGAAGGGCCGCAGCCTGCGGCCCTTCGTTATTGCTGATTGCCAGGAATGAGCCTGGATTAACGCTTTGTTGTCGCCTTGCGGGCCGTTGGCTTGGCTGATGATTTGGCCACTGGCTTTTTGGTCACCGTTGCGGCTGCTTTCGTTGCCGTTAATGGCCCTGCGAGTCTGGTTTCGGCTTGAACCGGCTTGTTGGCGACGGCTTTGACAGAGGCCTTCGGTGCTACGAGTTGCTTCTCCGGGTGTTTGACACTACCGCCCTGACCGGTGGTCGTTTCGAAAACATAGGCCATCGTGGCATTCTGGTTGAACATGGGGTCGGGAGACTCCGCCGTAAAGCGGGCTTTGCGGTGCACGTCGTACGTGACGAAGTTTTCACCTTTGGATGGGATTTCGAGGCAGCCTGGGTCAGAAAACGTGTCGTTCATGTCGGCCAGCCCCATCGCCCAATGGCGCTGCATGCTTTCGGAACTGAATTCGGCATCCTTGTACTGGCCTTCGCCGGTTTTATTCTGGTAAATCAGCTGAATCACGTTGAAGCTGGAGCCCATCGCATGATCGGCCATCTGGGCAAAGAACGGGTCGGCCTTGCGAACGGCTTCCGGGATGCGATCAATGGTTTCCAGCAAAAGCTGCCGCATACGGTGCATGTTGCGCACGGTATCGGTAATAGCCCGTGTCCGGCTGGAGTACTGGATATCTTTCTGTCGTTCGGAGATTTCGAAAATATTGCTGGGTAGTTTGCCGTGGGCGCTCCAGAGATCGACCTGGAAGATCAGCGAATCCAAGCTGGCTGTTTCATTCATGATGTACATGAGGGGCGTGTTGGATACGCAGCCGCCGTCCCAGTAAAACTCGCCGTCAATCTCCGTCGCCGGGAACCCCGGGGGTAGCGAGCCGGAAGCCATGACATGTTCGGGTCCGATGACCATATGGTGGTTGTCAAAGAAGACAAAATTACCCGTGCCGACATTGGTCGAACCCAGTGAGATGCGCATGGCATCCTTGTGGTTGATGCGATCGAAATCAACCAAACGCTCCAGCGTACTCCGGAGGGGCGACGTGTCGTAGAAGCTGATCTGGCTCGGGTTGCCGAAGCCGGGGGCAAAGGGACGTGGGTAAAAAAACTCGTTCTGGCCTTCGAGTATGGCCATGCTCGCGGCAAAGGAGCCAAAGGCCTTGTCGACGGTGTTCTTGATGGTTTCCTGAAACGGTGCAAATCCGAAGCCCAGCGTATTGACTGCTTCGGTCACGAAACTGGCCGTCATTGAGGGCGGGCGGCAAACGGTATCCCAGAACTCATGCAGACGTTCGACACGTTTCTCCGGCGGGTTCCCGGCGACCAAAGCCGCATTGATCGAACCAATCGAAATGCCGGCAACCCAGGTGGGCTCGATACCTGCACTGGCAAGGCCTTCGTAAACGCCGGCCTGATAGGAACCGAGAGCGCCACCCCCCTGAAAAATGAGGGCAACCTGCTTGTAGGGGGGGAGTTGAATTTTTGTCATGCCGCGATTCCTTGATGGGTTCTGTCGTGCAGAGGTTCGTGTTGGATGCCTGCATTATGCAATGTATCATTCGGCTTCGCCATAATTAACTGATTTTTAGCGACTTTCCTTTCATTTGCTTTCGGATTGTCGCAGTTCTTTATATGACTACCTTGCGCTGGCTACCTGCTCTGGAGTTTCCGGTATCGCCCGAAAATATGGCGAGGGTACGTGCCGGCTTGAAACTCGGGTTGTTGACGATGGTGGCCTTCGGTCTGGCGCTATTTACCAGTTTCGAGGCGCTTATTGATATGGCGGGCCTGGCCGGGATGTGTGCAGCGATTCTGGCAATGCCCGATGCCGGTGCAGTCTTCGCCAAAAGCTATGCCCGCCTGTTTGGAACGGTTGCGGGTGGGGTCGCTTGTGCGGCGTTATTCTGGGTCTTTCCTCAGGCACCGTGGTTGTTCGCAGGAGGCATGGCCATCTGGATGGGCATATGTGCCTTCTGGGGATGCAAGCTCAAATATTTTGGTTCCTATGCCTCGGTTCTGGGCGGCTATACCGCGGCAGTTGTGGCGAAATCCACACCGAATCCGGAAGTCGCCATCCGTATTGCAGGTGAGCGTGTCAGTGTCATTGTGATTGGCATTCTGGCGGTGGCGTTTGTCTGGGGGGTGTTTCATATCCGCAAGGGATTTCAGGTTTATTTGCCACCGCTGCGTGAAATGAGTGACCGTATCATTTCGCAAGTGACACAGGTGGTAGATCAACCGGAGGCCTATGATCATGTGGCCACGATGCGGGCCTGGGCCAAGGATATCGAGGCGATGCACCAGAGCCTGGAATATGCCAGCGCCGAAGACCCGGAGGTGGCCCTTCATGCCCGGTCGATTCGCTGCGGCTTGAATGAGTTTTTTGCCGACATTGCCGACTTCAATATCCGTCTTAAGGAACTGGGCGTCTTGCTCAAGGATTCGCCCGACCGGGCCATTGCCGATGAGGTGAATGCGGAAATTATCGAAGCCTTCAAGGCGCGACTCGATGAACCGGATGCCCAGGCGGATGCCCGGATGCAGGCTACCCGTGAACGGGTAGCGGCGTATTTCAAGGCGCAAACAAAACCCAGTCTTCTGGAGTGGTCACGGCTACTCGCGGAAATTGATGCGGCTCGTAAACTGATCGACACCATGAACCGGATTCGCCGCGGTCGTGAAACCTATGATCAAGAGGATGTTCGGTCGCTGGGGCAGGCCACATCGTTCACTCATAGTTTCTATACGGGTGCCGTGGTGGCGTTTACCTTTCTGGTCGCCTGGGGGGTGTTTATTGTCAATGAGTGGCAGACCGCGGGCATGATGTTTGTTGTGATGACGGCGATCCTGATGCAACTTGTCAGCGTGACGGACGATCCGGTAACTTCGATCAAGAGTTTCCAGCTGGGAGTTGTCGGATGTCTGGTGCCGGCCCTGTTGTGTTCACAGGTGCTGATGCCGCTCGGGAGCGGTTTTCCCTGGCTGCTCCTGTCGTTTTCTGTAATCATTGTTCCATGCGCTATCTTGCGTGCATTTCCGCAAACGCAGACCATGGGGAATACCTTCATGGTGTACGGCATGATGCTGAGCCTGCCGGATAACCAGATGACTTACGATTTGCAGGGTTTTCTCAATAATGTGCTTGCAATGAGCGGTGCAGCGACGATGTCTTTGGCTTCTGTGCTGATTTTCTTTCCACTGCGTAATCGTAGTAAGGCACGTCTGGTCGAACGGCGGGCGTACCGGGAACTGTGGAAGTTGCCCCGCCATCTGCGCAAGGATCGCTTTGCCGAATGGGAAGATCGCCAGCAGGAGCGGATAGGCTTCATTGATCGTATCGGAAGCCTCAAAAACACGGTGATTGCCACCGAATCCATTCAGGCGCTCCTGATCATGATGCGTATTGCCCGCTGCTTTCGCCGTCAGCGTCGTGACTTGTCCGGGTTATCGTTGTCAGAGACTCTAAGTCAGCAATTGACCAAGGCTGAATGGTTCTGGTCGCATCAGCTAGATAGTCCAGCGCGCTTTCAACAAGTGGCTCAACGTCTGATCGAGTCGCTGGAGGCTGAATCACAGAAACAGCCAGTCCATCGGCTAGAATTACAGGCGGCCGCTCTGGAGTGGCGAATGATTGCCAAAAATAACCAGGTGCTTGCTTCTTTACCATGCTAGCGAATGTTGATGTCTACGGTTTTTACATCGCGCCATTTGCCGCGGATGTGGTGTCGACACTGTTCGCCTTTTATTTCTTGCGTAAGGTACTGGCACGTTTTGGCATTAACCGGATGGTCTGGCATCCGAATTTATTCGAGATCGCGCTGTTTTCGATCATTCTCTGTTTGTTTGTCATGTATCGGGCGAGTGGTTAGGGTATGAATACGGATTGGAAAAAACGCATTCCGGATTGGGTGCCCACAGACCGTTCGCTGGTCGGTGTTCTGGTGACGCTGCTATTTGTGGTGGTCGCCATCTACCTCGGCTGGGTGTTATGGAACCTGTACATGCGTTCGCCCTGGACACGGGATGCCTTTGTGCGGGCGGAAGTCGCTGATGTGGCGACGGAAGGGGTGTCGGGTTACGTGACGGCCATTTACGTCAAGGATAATCAGAAGGTGCAGGCGGGAGATCCGCTGTTCGACATTGACCCGACGCGTTATCAGTATGCCGTAAAAGAAGCCGAAGCCCAGTTCGAAACCGCCAAGAAAAAACTGGTGCTGCAGAAATCGCTGGCCAAGATGCGGATGAATGCACAAGGTGCGGTTTCAGTGCAGGATAAGCAGATCTACGAAACGGATGCCGAAGTCGCACAGGACAATGTCGATAACGCCAAAGCGGCACTCGATCTGGCCAGGTACAACCTGTTTCGCACCAAAGTGGTGGCGCCCTGTGACGGCTATATGGCCAATATGCGTCTGCGCATGGGGGATTATGCCCAGTCCGGCCAGTCGAAGATGCAGATTGTGGATAACACCACGTTCTGGATTGAAGGTTACTTTGAAGAAATCAAACTCATCAACGTCAAGGTGGGTGCCAAGGCGACCATCAAGCTGATTGCCTATCCGCAGATTCTGCAAGGGGAAGTGAAGAGTATCGGCCGAGGTGTGCTGAATCAGAACAATGCCCCTGGCTACCAGGGTTTGCAGAACGTGAATCCGATTGATGCCTGGATTCGTCTGGCGCAGCGGATACCGGTGCACATTGCCATTACCAATGTCCCGGAAGGTGTGTTCCTGGCTGCCGGTTTGACTGCCAGTGTGGACGCGGGGCCGGAGGCGCAGCGTCTACTGGAGCCGCGTTCCCTGCTTGACTGGATCCAGCGATGGCTCGAGTTCAACATCTGATGCGTCGATCCCTGCTGTTAGGCATTATGGCCGCTGCACTGGCCAGCACCCTGAGCGGGTGTATGACTGGCCCGGATTTTGTGCCCCCGAAAAACGAGCAGCTGCCGACCGCATTTTCTCGCCCCGATCTGATGCCGGTGAACGGCCAGACCGTTGATCCGAATGCGCCGGATGCTGCGTTGCAGGCCGAGATCATGCGCTGGTGGCAGGTCTTTGATGACCCGGTCCTCAACCGGCTGATGACGACCGCCGTTGAGAACAACTGGGATGTGTTGATTGCCACTCAGCGCATTGAACAGGCGCGAGCCCAGGCGGCACAGACTCAGTCGCAGCTGTTTCCGCAGGTATATCTTGATCCGTCCATGGGGCGCCAGCAGACAGGTACTACCAACAAAATGTCAGGCGTTGGCCTGGTCGAAGCATTAAGCCTTCCCCTCAATGTGACCTGGGAGTCGGATGTCTTTGGTCAGATCAAGCGGAGTACGGAATCCCAGGTTGCCAAGGTCAAAGCGGCTCAGGAATTCCGAAGAAATGTGCTGGTGTCGCTCACATCAGAACTCGCCAGCCAATATAGCAACTTGCGTATGTTGCAGGCGCAGATCGACTATACGGAAAAGGCGATCGAGGCCTCTAAACGACGGCTTGAGCTGACCAGGTTGCTGCTCCAGCGTGGGATTGATAGCGATTTGAATCTGGCGCAGTTTGAACAGGCATACGAACTGCAGTTAAGCCAGTTACCCCCATTGAAAGCACAAAGAGACTGGGCGATTTACCAGTGTGGTTTTCTGGCGGGGGGCTTCCCATTGGATCTCCAGAGCACTCTGGAAAAACCGGGTGCCCCGCTTTTGACTCGAAAGTCCTTGCCGGCAATGTTGCCATCCCAGATGTTGCGAAACCGGCCGGATATCCGCCAGGCGGAACAGGTATTGGCGGCCTCGACGGCCAATATCGGGGTGGCCGAGGCCGCATTCATGCCTAATTTCTCCATCCCGCTGGGCGCAGGCTACAACACAGGGCCCTGGGGGCTGCTTTTTAACCCGGCCAGCTTTATCTGGAACTGGGCACTGAACATCACACAACCGCTTTATACCGGAGGCCAGTTGCAGGCCAGCCTGGCCGTCGCCAATGCAACCCGTGAACAGGATCGGCTAGCTTATGAAAAGGCCGTCCGGTCGGCAATGACCGATGTGGAAAAGGCTTTCGCCGGTTTCGATAATTACCGGATCCAGCGTGGCAAACTGCAAAGTACGGTTGAGGCCCAGCAGCAGGTGTTTTTCAACAACCAGGTGCTTTACAAGGTTGGCATTCAGCCCGAGTTCCAGTATCTGCAGTCCCTGATTGCGCTTAATAACAACCAAATCAGCCTCGTCCAGTCTCAGAACAACGAAGCCGTTCAACTGATTTCACTCTACAAGGCGATGGGTGGCGGCTGGCAGTGGGAGGCACCCTCGCAACAGGCCCCAACGGATGATGGTATGACGACGCCGGGTACGTTGCGCCAGATCATGGATGATAATCTCGGGACATCCCTGTCTTCAGAAAAGCAAATGAAAGCAACTTTCAACACAACGCGTGCAGAATGATTGTCGTCACAAAGTTCGCGTATAGTCATTCCGTTAACCCTTGGAGATGTGTCACATGAAGATTGAAGAAATCCGCAAGAATGCGTTTGCGATGCCGTATCTGAGCCCGGCCTACTCGAAAGGGCCGTTCGAGTTTTTTGGTCGTGAATTTCTGATCATCAGCTACCGCACGGATCCCGAGCTTTTCCGGGCAGCCGTGCCTGAGCCGCTGGGTATGAAGGATCCGATTGTCAATTTCGAGTTCATCCGCATGCCGGATTCTGCAGGATTTGGTGATTACACGGAGAGCGGGCAGATTCTCGCGGTGGTCGACCAGGATGGCAAACCGGCGGGTTACAGCAATTACCTGTATCTGGACGATGAAGCGCCTACCGCAGGTGGCCGTGAGATCTGGGGATTCCCGAAGAAGCTGGCCAAGCCCAAGCTGGAGATTGATGGCGATGCGCTGGTCGGCACACTGGATTACGGCAAGATTCGTGTCGCTAATGGCACGATGGGTTACAAGTACACCCCGATCGATGCGGAAGCTGAAGCCAAGAAGATGATGGCGACTCCCAACTATCTGCTGAAAATTATTCCGAATCCAGATTGCACGCCGGCGATTTGTCAGCTGACGCGTTACTATGCTCAGAATGTGAAGATCGGTCAGGCTTGGACAGGCCCGGCAGCACTGGAGCTCTTTAAGCATGCGCTGGCACCCGTTGCCAATCTGCCGGTGCTCGAAGTGATCGGTGCCAAACATCTGGTTTGCGAGAACTACACCATCGGTACCGGTGAAATTGTGTTTGATTATCTGAAGTCCTAATTCAATCCTATCCACAAAAGGAAAACGTATGTCGCTTAAAGGTAAAGTTGCTCTGGTTACGGGTGCTGCCAGTGGTATTGGCCGTGAGTGCGTGCTCAATATGGCCGCCAAGGGTGCCAAGGTTGTGATCGCTGATCTCAGCCTCGAAAACGGTAACCTGGTGGTTGATGAAATCAAGAAGGCCGGTGGTGAAGCCATGGCCGTTGCTATGGATGTCTGCAACCAGGATCAGGTGAACGCCGGGATTGATGCTTGCGTGAAGGCCTTTGGTGGTATTGATATTCTGGTGTCGAATGCCGGCATCCAGATCGTACATCCGATCGAAGATTTTCCGTTTGCTGACTGGAAGAAGCTGTTGTCGATCCACCTGGATGGTGCCTTCCTGACGACGCAGGCGGCGATTAAGCACATGTATGCCGCCGGCAAGGGCGGCAAGATCATTTATATGGGCTCGGTGCATTCGCATGAAGCGTCAAAGCTGAAGGCTGCCTATGTGACCGCCAAGCACGGTTTGCTGGGTCTGGCCCGTGTGGTAGCCAAAGAGGGTGGTCCGCATGGCGTGAGCGCCAATGTGGTGTGCCCGGGCTTTGTGCGGACCCCGCTGGTCGAGAAGCAGATTCCGGAGCAGGCTGCCGAACTGCACATCACCGAAGATGAAGTCATCAAGAACGTGATGCTTAAAGATACGGTGGATGGTCAGTTTACAACGACCGATGATATCGCTGAAATGGTGGCCTATCTGGCAGGTACCGAAACCAATGCCATTACCGGTCAGTCGTTCATTGTGAGCCACGGCTGGTTCATGCAGTAATCACGGCTTCATCAGCAAAAAAGGCGAGGATCCATCCTCGCCTTTTTTACGCTTCGATACTTTGTAGTTAGAACGTATACATGATGCGGCCATAGGTGCTCCAGAAGTAATTGAAGCTGTCATTAACCAGCTGTGCGGCACCGCCCACGCTGGCACCCCAGTGGTTATCGAAACTGTAGGTCAGCATGGCATCCGCCGGCACAAACCATTTGCCGTTACGGGCACTCATGGTGAGTCCGATTTCATCCCAGAAAGCGACTTTGAGTTTGGGGGTGATCTGGAACCCTGTCGCTGGGTAGATCTCCAGTGTGCGCATCAGCGTGGTGCGCGGTGACATCGGTGTCATGCCCATCATGTAACGGACGGAGGGCGAAAAGAAGCTGAACGCGCCGGCATTTTTGGGGGTGAACGTCATGGCCAGTTGCGGGCCCAGAGCCCACTGAGCAGAGGAATAGGCTGGGTTGTTATAGCCCGTGGGCATGACCAGGCGGAAGCCGCCACCAAAAGTCACGTTCTGCGCAACTTCCGGTGTGTAACCAGCCAATGTCCAGCGGGTATTGCCCGGATTGAAGTCACCACCGCCACCACCGTTGAATTTTGGGCCGCTGTTGGAGTTCAGGCTGGTATCCAGCCGTGTAACGGCCTGGGCGCCAGAGCGCCCGATCGGAAATGAGTGGTAAAGGCGTGGCTGGATGTTGTTGCTGGCACTGGCGTGGCCCTGGGCGTTATGAAAGCCCCAGATTTCCAACCAGGTTTTACGTTTGCTGGCGTAGAACAGTTCGTCATCGGCTTGCGCTCGGCTTTCAGCATTGATGATGACATCATCGGTTTGTGGCCGTGCGGGGTTGTCTGTCGATGACGTGTTCTGTGCCACGGCCAACCCGTGAGTCATCATTCCTGTGAGCAGCGCAAACAGGGTGCGGGCAATATACGCACTCATTGCTTCTGACCTAACAGGCGGAAAAACTCGTCAAGCCACAAATAGCGGATCGGATCATCCGGGCACTGGGTGAGGCCGCACGCCAGGAGCGTTGAAACCACATTGCCGGTAATCATGATGACGAAGCCTACGTAAGTCCATGTAGCAGCACGGCGCGCTGGCGGGGCGCTGACATGATTTCCCTTGCCGCTTAAGCAAAGTAATAAAACGATACCCAGCATGATGCAAACAAAAGTGATGAACGACCAGGTGTACAGATGTAATCCAAAAACGGCTTTGCTGAACCCGGGGTCTCCGGGGGCAATGTGCAAAAGGATCTGACGCATCGATGTGGCAGCACCGACGATAGTGCCAAAGAGTGCCACGCCATAATGTAAGGGCTGAATCCCGAAGCGTAGGTTAAGAAAGAAGCCCATGCCTGCAGCGATCAGGCCGGCTCGCTGTAACAGACAGAGTGGGCAGGGTAGCTCTCCCAGGACCAACTGTTCGATAAATGCCCCTCCGAGAACAGCGGTGATCAGGCCAAGGGCCAGTGTATTCAGTGTGTATGCAATACGGTCAAGGCTCATGATCCGTCGGTACGCTTAGAGGCTGATCGGTAATTTATCGGTCATGTGATGCATGAGGAGTGCGCCCAGTGTGATCGTCGTGAGCAGTGCCGTCGCGATGCCGAGGTTGCGTCGACCGGTGAGAATCAGTATTGCTGCAATCAGGGCGATCAGAAACACGATATACATGGGAACGCCCCCGGCTTATTGTCGGCTGGCCGCCGCTTTTTTGAGGCGGGTGGCGTGTCGTTTCTCGCCATCGAGCCGTGCCGCACGGACGTTGCTGTCGGTTGGTTCCGGAAACTGGCCACCGGCCTGTGCGACCATGTATACGACGGCACGAGCGACCTCAATGTCGTAGAGCGCCGGTGCGCCGCCTTTAGGAGGCATCATCCGGACACCCGTCAGTGCGCTACCGACCAGATCTTCATAGCCTTCGGCAACCAAAGGTGCCCAGGCCTGACGATTGCCAGTTTTAGGGGCACCGGCCAGGCCGTGGCCGTGGCAAGTAACGCATACGGCATTGTAGACCTGCTCCCCGTTCATGGCGGCCTTGCCGAACGCCGGTGCTTTGTCGGCGGCAAAGGCGTTGGATAGGGTGGATGCCAGGCAGTAGAGAGTTGTGATGATCAGCGTTTTTTTCATAAGGCTCTAAGCAAGGAGTATTTGTCCGGATCGTAGCAGAACTCTTGCACAAGCTTGTGAATACGGGCCTAATAAGCGCATGAAAAGATTCATGATCTATCTGTTAGGGTTATTCGTCTCGGCCTGCTCGACATCGCCCAGAGCACCGGCGCTCACGTATCGCTCTGGCAATCAGCTGGCAGAGACCGATAAGCTTGGCTATCACATCAGCGATCCGGTGATGCGGCAGAAAGTGCTTGAGCTCTACAAGCGCAAGGATATCGTGGTCGAACAGGTGGTGATTCGCTAGATGGACCTATTGGATAAAACCGGTGGGCGATGTTAGGCTTAGCCCACTATTTGTCGTATGAAGCCGTTTAAGGAGTCTTTTATGAAAACAACCAAGCAGCAGATCAAGCGTACAGTCAGTCTGGGTGTCGCCCTTGCCAGTATCGCCGTAGTGACCGGCTGTGCCGGCATTGTACCGGCCGCTAACATCAAGCCGGGCTTTTCGAACGTGGCTCAGGTCGAGCAGTCCATGGGTAAGCCGGATATGACCTGGCGCAACAGCCAGGGCAAGGTGATTCAGGCAGCGTACTCGGATCAGCCAGCCAGCTTTACGACTTTCATGGTGTATTTCAATGATCAGGGTGTCGTGACGGGGGTTGATCAGGTCATGAATAACCGTAACTTTGCCAAGATCCAGAAGGGCATGGATGGCAAGCAGGTGCACCAGATTCTGGGGCCGGAACGCTCTGTAGATCATTTCAGCGCACTGCACCAGGTTGACTGGAACTACGGCTACTGTTCCGATAATGATGGCCGTGAAGTTTTTTCAGTCAGCTTTGATGATCGCACGATGAAAGTGAATGGTAGCGTGACCACGCCGGATCCATTGTTCTCGCTGGGTGACAACGAAGAGGCTCGCTGCGTGCCTTATATCCAGGGTGAAACCTACGCACGTTGATGGTAAACGATCGCCATTCAAAGGAGTCTGGTATTGTTCTGGTGCCAGACTCCGTTCGTCAGTTGGGAGGCTACGAACTGGATCTCCTGAAATTCTGTTATTTCGGCTGGCTGAATGGATTAACGCTCGGCTTGAATTTCTGGCAGCAACAGTTTTTGCCGCTCGAAGAATAGATCGAGCTCACCAAAGGAACATAGATGCCACTAGTCATTGCAATGATTGTGCTGCCGATTGTCGGTGTTTGGCTGATTTACGAAATCGTGACGAAACTTTGTAAAGCCTCTGAAAATGCTTACGAGGCTGAAAAAGAAAATAAAGAGTTTGCCAGAGAACTCAAAAGCGAAGATCAAGGCAAGTAGGCGCTTCCATCCGAGCATGCACGCAATGTGCATGAGACTGGCTCCTTGATCCATCGTTCAAATAGATGACATTCACCGTATGACCGTCAAGATACTATTAGTCCGTCATGGCCACGTTGAGGGGATATCGCCCGAACGGTTTCGCGGTCGAGCGGAAATCCCGCTTTCGCCATTGGGTGAAAGGCAGCGCCTCCTGACTGCTGCAAGAGTTCAACAGAGTGCCGTGCCAGCAATCGTTTTTACAAGTTCTCTGGGGCGCTGTATCGCCACTGGTGACGCGATTGCAACGGCTTGTGGTGTAGAGACCCAGGTTTTGCCTGACCTGTACGACATTGATTACGGTTCATGGCAATGGAAAACTCATGACGAGGTTCGCCAAAGCGAGCCCCTGGCATTTGAGTGCTGGAAAAAGTTTCCTGATCAGATGCAAATGCCAGCCGGCGAATCACTGCAGCAGGTTCTTGTCAGAGTAACCAATGCGCTCCTGAGCATTCTTCAAAATTACGCGGGAAAAACGGTCGTGATTGTTGGCCACGATAGTGTGAATCGGGTGCTGCTTTTGCACATGCTGGGTTTGCCGCTTTCTAAGTACTGGCAGATCAAGCAGGATCCATGCTGTGTCAATGAAATTGAGTTTGATCAAGGGCTGTTTCAGATTAAAAGTATCAATGAAACATGGCATCTACACGCGCTTAATCCATAGAAATTCCTGTGCCCTCTTATGGAAGCTCGGAGCGTATCCGTTCCCTTGAAACTTTCCAATATGAATCTTTTTTGCTACAATTTTGCCTCTTGTTAGGCCCGTAAGCATCAATCGCCTAACTTGTCGGGGTGTAGCTTAGCCTGGTAGAGCGCTACGTTCGGGACGTAGAGGCCGGAGGTTCGAATCCTCTCACCCCGACCATTCAAATCAAAACCAGAACACATCACGCCGCCGGCCGTTATTTCTGTTTTAGTCCTGTTCACCGGGTTGTTGATTTTTTATCCAGTGAGCGTAGATTAATAAAAAAAGTAGAGGCTATCTCGTTGGATAGCTCCTGCTGCAGCGACCACCCATACTAATAACAAGGCCGTTTCTAGTCTCTGCTGGCTTTTAATCAGCAAACATGTGAGGAGACGATCATGTTGGCCGTTAATGATTTCATTGGTTGCAGCAATCTTTACGAGTGTGAAGTCGAAGCGATTGCTGAACATGAACACGTGCCGTTGCCCGTGGCAGTGGTCATTGGTGAGTTGTTGCTGACGTCGCCCCAAGGGGTGTGTGAGTTGCATCGAATGGTTGCCGAAGACATTCAGTTCGCTGTGGAAGCGGGTGATTTACCGAAGGCGTTGAGGTTTGCCGAAACCTATGAGGTACTCGCAAAGACCCATCCGTTGCCACACTAATGAACGCTAGGCCGTAGGCTTTTTATGTCAGGGCTGTTGCCGACGGTTGGCGTATTGGCTGTATCCATGAAACACGAGCAGAATTACTAGTAATACGCTCATGGAGCCAAGAGCGTCACCGCTAGCCATTGCCGCCCAGTTGAAAAGTGCGGTGTTGAGTTCCGGGGTATCATAAACCGTACTGATCACTTCTAAGTGATAGATGCTCTGATGCAGGGTGGCAGAAATTAGCGCCTGTGTAACAACGATCCACCCTACATTGGACATGCTTAGACCAGTCAGTGATGGTGGAATCTGGCACAGATGACAGATAATGCGCATGGCCAGATAAGAAGAAAATGCCGATGCCGCGGCGCAGCCTATCACGCCGAGTGGAGAGGCGGTCATGAGCTCCGGAAAGTATAGAGCGTAGGTGACGACTGATCCGATAAAGATGCCTATGGCCCCGGCAAAGCCGAAGGTGAAAACGGCAAGTGTTCTTACCCCAGCTGGAAAAAACGGCAACTCGACACCGGGCGCGAAGTTGAGCCATGGGCGCAGTGGCCCCATTTGCAGATACCACGCCAGAATCCAGGTTGTTGCCCCGAGAAAATAGGGTGTTAGCGGCTCTGAGAGCATGCTTTCAAGCCAGCCGGGCTCCTTGTCAGGGCGGGTGTCGGTTTTGTCGTTGGTAATCCGGTTGAGCATGTGTCGGGTGCTGGCGCGTCGCATACGTATGGTGTGAACTAATTTAACCTATGCAATCTCGTTATTTTCAAATGATCTTCTTTTTTTTGAAGGTGAGAGATCCATCCGCGTAACTGAGGTGAGTTGGATTTTATCGGGTAGGATGCTGGCATTTCATAGAGTCTGTAAGTAGCTGCATGACTTCCACCTTGTATCAGTCACCTTTGTCGGTTGACCGCTCCTTGCTCATTGATGGTTTGAAGGCCATTGCTGCGCAAACTATTGTCATTCATCATCTGGCTTCCTATGGGCCGATGGCGGAATCTGCCGGATTGGCTGCGCCAGATCTGATCAACTGGTTTGCCACTTACGGCCGATGGGCCGTGCAGGTATTTCTGGTCGTTGCCGGTTATCTGACAGCGCAGGCACTCTGTGGGCGATCAACGGCCTTATCACGTCCCTGGAGTTTGCTGGCCAAGCGTTATATCCGGTTGATCTGGCCTTTTGGATTGGCAGTAACGCTGGCGGTGCTGGCCGCCGAAATCGCACGATTCTGGACGGATGACGATATGTTGCCGGCAAGTGCAGGTGTTATGCAGTACCTGATGCATTGGCTGCTGTTGCATGCCGTGCTCGGTCATGAGTCCTTGTCCACCGGTGTCTGGTATGTGGCCATCGATTTTCAATTATTTGCACTCACCGTGCTGTTGCTCTGGAGTAGCCGTGCTTTGCGCTGGTCGGGTTGGGCACCGTTGCTGATTGGGCTGCTGACGTGTGCCTCGCTGATCTGGATTCGTACCTGGACCGATTGGGACAACTGGGCACCCTATTTTTACAATGCCTATGGCGTTGGGTTGTTGGTAGGCTGGTTGACCCAGAAAGAAGCGCCTGCATTGCCGTGGGTGCGGGCCATATTGCTGGCGGTCGTTGGTGTCCTGATCTGGCAGTGGATAGTCACATTCAATGGCCGTCTGGTGGTGATTTTTGTGACGGCCGGGTTGCTTTGGCTGGCGAGTCAGCCGGCAGTGCGATTGGGCGTTTCGACGGGCAGTGGGATGCCGAATGCTTTGCAAAGTCTGTTAGGGTCGGCTGTGCATTACTTGGGGTGTACGTCGTTTGCACTTTTCCTAGTGCATTTTCCTGTCAGCATGCTGATCAATGCAGCACAGGATCGTTTTGACTGGATGACAGCGCAGGATGGGGTGCTGGCGATGGCATGTGCGTGGTTTCTGAGTATGCTGCTGGCCGATTTCTTTTACCGGCATGTCGAGCGCTTTGGCCTCACGTTGAGTCGGCGAATTCGCTGAGTTGGCGATTACGGCTTCAAAAAACAAAACCCCGCGCGACTTGCATCGGGCGGGGTTGGGTCAGGGTACGCTTTACCCCTGAGGCTTAAAGCCAGAAGAATTACTTCTTAGCCTTGGTACCAGCAGCCTTCACAGCAGCCGAGGTAGCAGCAGAAACACCGGCTTCGGTGAATTCAGCAGCCTGCTTGGC
>NZ_JBIJFP010000007.1:0-89092 GCF_057744235.1 Fluviibacter sp.
GGTGACTGGATTACTTTCTACAACCATCAGAGGCCACATCAGGCCCTTGGTATGAAAACCCCAGCAGCAACCTTTAACAACTACCCGTTAGCAGCGTAACCTGTGCAACTTTCGGTGGGTCATTACACCACCAGAAAGTTGACTCATTTAGTTAAGCGCAGTTGCCCGTTGTGACTTAGCTCGCACATCCTCGTCAAAACTGCGCTCCAGACCGGGTGGCTGCTTTGCCCAGGGGTACCCATTCAGCGCACGAACGTATCCGTATTGGTAGAGTGCTTTCATGTAGTCAGGATCAAATTCAACCTGTCTCTTGGCCTTAAAGTCCGGGCCAATAAATGCCAGATTAAATCCGACATGGTCTTTTTGGGTTGTTTGGTAAATCTGGTAAATGTCGCCCAGCCCCTGTGCCTGAATCAATTGAGAAATTGATCTTTTGACGATGCTGATCGTATTGCGCTCGATATCTTCTTTGTCGGTATCCAGGCGTGAATTCCGAATAATGTAGGCTTCTTTCTTCTTATTTCTGACAAGCCCGACTGCATCAGCCTTTTTGGCAGCAGCGGTCGGGTAAAGAAATACTTGAGCGCTCACGCCGCCATCAACGTGCATCTCATGATAAGTCTTGTTTTCAACGGCGACATCAAACATTACCGGCGGAAATGCGCCGGGGATTGAGGCGGAGGCCAGCATGATCTTACGGAAAAGATCTAATGCTTCTGGTGTACCTATTGAGGCAATTTTTCCCATGTTCCACACAACAGGGATGCCTGCATCGATATTGGTTGTGCCAATTAATAACCATCGACCATTCGTCGTATGCTCGTAAGCGATTTTGCGCATCAACTCAGCATCAACGTACTTGGCAATCAGGTCATATAAGGGTCTGGTATCTGCGATGCCATCATCTGTAAGTACAGAGAGCAGCCATCGCATCTTGTAGATCTGTTCCGGGGTTGTTTCAGTATAGACATACGTAAGCACCGGGTCATATTCGGGGCCAAGATAAGCAAAGGGGGCAAGTAGTGCACCTGTACTAACGCCCGTGACCAAGTCAAATCGGGGGCGATCTCCTCTCTGGCTCCAGCCTACCAGTAGGCCGGCACCAAATGCGCCATTGTCTCCGCCACCAGATAAAGACAGATATTTGCCACTGCCAGGTTCTGTGCCTAAGCGCTTTTGATCTGCCATTAAATCGGCCACCATGTCAGCCACGCCGGCTTTGGTCGAAATGAGATACCGGATGTTGGGCCAATCAGGGATCTGGGCCTGCATGTACTGCTGAGTTGGTGCGGAGCTTTTTCGTTCAAGGGAGCTACAGCCAACGGCAAGCAATGCAATAGTAATTGCGAAGAGGTTTAGTGACTTCATTGGAAGGTAAATGTGGGTGTCATATCTGACTGATTTTAGCCGCAATAAGTAAAAAACCACTAAGGATTTTGACCTTAGTGGTTTTTGTTTTTGGTGGGCCCCCCGAGAGTCGAACTCGGCACCAACGGATTATGAGTCCGCTGCTCTAACCAGGCATGAGCTAGAGGCCCGGTAAGGCTTAGTTGTTGGTATCGACGAAACTGCGCAGCTTGTCAGAACGCGACGGATGGCGCAGCTTGCGCAGTGCCTTGGCTTCGATCTGGCGGATACGTTCGCGGGTGACATCGAACTGCTTGCCGACTTCTTCCAGCGTGTGGTCCGTGTTCATTTCGATACCGAAGCGCATGCGCAGCACCTTGGCTTCTCGCTGGGTGAGGCTATCGAGAATATCCTTGGTGACTTCGTGCAGGCTGGCATTCATCGCGGCTTCTAGCGGCGACAGGGTGGCCGTATCTTCGATGAAATCGCCCAGGTGCGAATCGTCGTCGTCGCCGATCGGTGTTTCCATCGAAATCGGTTCCTTGGCGATCTTCAGGATCTTGCGGATCTTGTCTTCGGGCATTTCCATCTTGATGGCCAGCGTTGCCGGATCCGGTTCGAAACCGGTTTCCTGCAGGATCTGACGCGAGATACGGTTCATCTTGTTGATGGTCTCGATCATGTGCACCGGGATACGGATGGTGCGGGCCTGGTCGGCGATCGAACGCGTGATGGCCTGACGGATCCACCAGGTGGCGTAGGTCGAGAACTTGTAACCTCGGCGGTATTCGAACTTGTCGACGGCCTTCATCAGACCGATGTTGCCTTCCTGAATCAGATCCAGGAATTGCAGACCACGGTTGGTGTACTTTTTGGCGATGGAAATCACCAGGCGTAGGTTCGCCTCGGTCATTTCCTTCTTGGCGGCACGTGCGTGTCGCTCGCCTTTTGTCATCTGCTTGTTGATCTCACGGACTTCGGCCAGGGTAATCCCCAGGCTCTCTTCCATGTCGATCAGTTTCTTTTGCCACTCGTGCACGGCTGGAATATTGCGTTCCAGAACACCCTGGATGTGCTTCGGCGCGTTGGCAACTTCCTTTTCGATCCACGTCAGGTTGACTATGTTCGGCGGGAAGGTCTTGATGAAGTGATCGCGCGGCATATTGCACTTGTCGACACAGATCGATAGCACGGTACGTTCGGCGCGGCGGATCTGATCCATCAGCGCGCGAACCCGATCACACAACTTTTCAATGGTGCGGGAGTTGAAGCGGATGTTGAGCAGTTCTTCAGAGATCTGCTTGCGGGCGCGCTGATACGAAGGATCTGTCGTGCCCTTGGCCTTCAGTGCCTTGATTTCCTTGCTGTGCAGGGCTTCAATTTTGGCGAAGCGCTCCAGCGCGGCATCCTTCAGTTTGGCGAGAGATGCCGCATTGGCTGCTGCCTTGGCTTCACCGCTATCGTCTTCCTCATCATCTTCGATATCGTCATCGTCGTCATTAGCACTGGCATTGGCGGCCATCATGGCCTCCTCGGCTTCGACATCGACCAGACCATCGACCAGTTCGTCAATTTTCATTTCATCGGTGGCGACTTTCTTGGCCATGTCGATGATTTCAGTGACCACTATCGGGCAGGCGCTAATGGCCTGAACCATGTCGCGCAAACCGCCTTCAATTTTTTTGGCGATAACGATTTCGCCTTCGCGAGTCAGCAGCTCGACCGTGCCCATTTCACGCATGTACATACGCACGGGGTCTGTGGTTCGGCCAAATTCAGAATCGACTGTTGCCAAGGCTTGTTCAGCTTGCTCTTCAACGACTTCGTCGTCGGCGACCGGTGCGGTGCCATCGGTCATGAGCATATCTTCAGCGGCCGGGGCTTCATCAAATACACGAATGCCCAGATCGTTGAAGGTGGTGATCATGGCTTCCACTTGCTCGGCTTCCATCACGGTATCCGGCAGGTGGTCATTGATTTCGGCGTGCGTCAGGTAGCCACGTTCCTTACCCATCTTGATAAGGGCGGTAATGCGCGCTTTGCGTTCTTCAGGCGAGATCTGCTGGACGGTGGTCGTACCGAGCAGACGCTTACTATCTTTAGCCTTCGCCTTGGTTTTGCCTTTGGCAGCTGCAGTCGTCTCTTCAACGACCGGTGCTGCTGGCACTAACGCTTCAACAGCCGGTGCCGGCTCAGGTTTTTTTGCCTGTGCCTTGGCGATGGGGGCGGGCGCCTGGGGGGCTGCCTGTTTGGCCGAGGCTTTTGCTACCGGAGTCTTGGCCGGGGCTTTGGCGGGCATCACCGGGGTCTTCGCTGCCCCTTTTTTGGCGGCTGGGGTGGTCGTAGGTTTTGCGGTTGGTTTTGCAGTTGATTTCGGAGCTGGTTTGGCAGCGGATTTGATAGCCGGTTTGGCAGTTGCTTTTGTTGTCGTCGCTTTGGTCACAGTTTTCTTGGATACAGAGGCTTTGACCGGCGCCTTGGCGGTTACCTTCTTGGCGGCCGCTTTGGCAGCTGGTGCAGCAGGTTTAGTTGTTTTTGTCGGTTTTACGGCCGCGGCTTTGGCAACCGGTTTTTTGGCCGATGCGGCAGGCGTGGCTACGGGTTTTTTTACGGTAGGCTTGGTAGCCGCTTTGCTAACGCTTTTGGTTGCAAGGCTCTTGGCCACAGGTTTGCTGGCCTTCACTGCAGGTTTTTTAGCTGGCGCACTCTTCAGAGGGGTCTTGGCAGCGGGTTTGGCAGTTTTCTTGGCAGCAGCAGTCTTGGGTTTGGTAGCCATGGCAGCATCCGTAGCGTCATTGCGGCGCGAAGGTTGAACATGAGGGCGGAGTGTCAGTTTCCAGTTGGACATGGTGCGCACCTCTTGAGTCAGTAGAAATACAGTAAACCTTTAATTATACACGAAAATTACCCAATCTTTTGGGCAAGAACCGTGCCAAATCAGCGTCGGCGACCAGTTCTGCCCAGTTGTTGCAGGCGCTGTAGCAGCCCGGCATAGCGGGTTTTTTCATCAGAATTCAGCGCCCCGCGTTGTGCAAGCTGTTGTAGCGAAGCCAGTTCGCTGTCGAGCTGGTCCCGCTCCATCTGCGCCACAATGCCTTCCAGTTCTGCGCCCAGGGCGTCTTTTTCAAGAGGCTCGGTGAGTAGACTAGCAAAAATTTCGGCGAGAAGGGTGGCATCTTCCGACCCTCGGAGTCGTTCCAGAAGCTCCGATGGTTGCGGGCAGGCGGTCAGGTGCGGCAACAAACGACGCAAACTGGCCGACAAAGGGTCGTTGGCCGGCAGGCTGTTCAGCAGGGAGGGCTGAATCGTGGGTATCAAATCCGGTGCTTGCACCAAGACACGAAGCAGGCGTCGTAATATCGATGGTGCCTGGCGCGGTGCTCTGGCCGGCGCTTCCTGCTGCGGCATGGCTTGGCGCTTCAGTTCACAGCCGCGCTCCACTTCCGCCGGTTGCAACCCGGTTTTTTCCGCCAGCTGCTTGACGATCTGCAGACGCAGCATGGCCGTGGGGATTTTCTGGAGCAGGGGTTTAGCCTCTGCCAGTAGTTTGGCCCGGCCTTCGGCGCTGGTCAGATCCACGTGACTGGTCAGCGTTTGCAGCAAGAATTCGGAAAGCGGGGTGGCGCGATCTATGGCTGCCTGAAACGCCTCTTTGCCCAGATCCCGAACGTAACTATCCGGGTCGTGCTCGGTCGGTAAAAAGGCGAAAGCCAGGACTTTCTGTTCGGCCAGCGCTTCCAGGCTGTTTTCCAGGGCGCGCCAGGCGGCCTTGCGACCCGCGGCATCGCCATCAAAGCAGAACACCACGCGGTCGACCACGCGCAGCAGTTTGCGGATGTGCGTGGTGGTGGTGGCGGTGCCCAGGGTGGCGACGGCGTTGCCAATGCCATGCTGGGCGAGCGCCACGACATCCATGTAACCTTCAACCACAATGACGGTATCTGTCTGGCGACAGGCTTCGCGGGCCTGCGGCAGGCCGAAGACTTCGCGGCCTTTTTCGAAAAGCGGTGTTTCCGGTGAGTTCAGATATTTGGGTTCGCCCTGGTCCAGAATGCGGCCACCAAAAGCAATGACCTGCCCCCTCTGATCCAGAATCGGGAACATGACCCGGTCACGGAATCGATCATAACGGCGCTTCTGCTCGTTTTCAATGACGAGACCGGCCTTAATCAGCGCCTGAAAAGCGGGGGTGTCATAGTCGGGAAAAAGCGGGCGCAGATTCTGCCAGCCTTCTGGAGCGTAGCCAATGCCAAAGCGGGCGGCGATTTCACCGGTGAGTCCACGGCCTTTAAGATAGGCAATGGCCCTCGGTGATTTCTTCAGCGCATCCCGATACAGCTTGTGGGCTTTGAGCATCACCTCATAGAGTGATGGGCCCTCGTCATTCTGGCTGGCCGGTTTACGGAAGGCGCGGTCGTTATCTTCTTGCGGGACCGTCAGGCCGCAATGTCGGGCCAGCTCCTCAATCGCATCGGGGAAGCTAAGCCCCTGGTGCTCCATCAGAAAGCCGATGGCCGTGCCATGGGCACCGCAGCCAAAGCAGTGATAAAACTGTTTGGCCGGGCTGACGGTGAAAGAAGGTGACTTCTCTTTGTGGAACGGGCAACACGCCGCGTAATTGGCGCCCGCCTTTTTGAGGGGCACCACGCGGTCGATGATTTCGATGATATCCGTCCGGGCTAACAGCTCCTGGATAAAGGATTCCGGAATCATGGTGGGGCCCGGTCGCTACGCAAGTCAGCCCTGTAGGGCGGCTTTGACCTGTTGCGACACCACGGCCAGGTCGGTTTTGCCGGCGAGTTGGGGTTTCAGAATGCCCATGACCTTGCCCATATCGGCCGGGCCGCTGGCACCCGTTTGGGCGATGGCGGTCTGCACAGCAGCAGCCACATCCGCTGCCGACATCTGGGCCGGTAGGTACGGGGTGAGCACGTCAATCTCGGCGCGCTCCAGTGCTGCCAGCTCTTCGCGGCCAGCCTGTTCGTATTGGGAGATGCTGTCGCGGCGCTGCTTGATCAGCTTGTCGACGACGGTTACGACGGCGGCATCATCGAGGCTGATGCGTTCATCGACCTCGCGCTGTTTGATGGCAGCCAGCAGCAGGCGGATCGCCGCCAGCCGTTCGGTCTCGCGCGCTTTCATGGCGGTTTTCATGTCTTCGGTGATGCGGTCTTTGAGGCTCATCGTCATGATGCATAAATCCGTGGCTGATAAAACGGCAAAAGCCGCCGGAGGCCGGCGGCTTTCGAGAATCGGCGCTAGGCGGCGATTAGTAGAGCTTGCGCGGCAGTTGCTGGCTGCGCAGACGCTTGTGCAGGCGCTTCACGGCAGCAGCCAGTTTGCGCTTACGCTCAGCCGTCGGCTTTTCGTAGAACTCACGGGCACGCAGCTCGGTCAGCAGACCGGTTTTTTCGACAGTGCGCTTGAAGCGGCGCATGGCGACTTCGAACGGCTCGTTTTCTTTTACGCGAACGCTAGGCATTCAATCAACTCCAATTGTTTGGTGTACTGAACCGGCAAAATCAGGTGCCAGGACAGGGAATGAAATCTTGAGAACTGACTATATTACGACAAAAACCAGAAAATTCCAAATATTCATTTGATGCCTTGGTTGGCGGTGGGGAGTCGTTACAATAGCGAGCTATGAACGACCATCTTTGCAGAGCCAATGCCTTAGGCCCGCCCGTTGTGCTTGGGGTGGAGTCCTCTTGCGACGAAACCGGCATCGCATTGGTGACGCTGGATTCGCTAACCGGTGCGCCCCGTCTGTTGGGTCAGGCGCTGCATACCCAGGTGGCCATGCATGCGGCCTATGGGGGCGTGGTACCGGAGCTGGCCTCAAGGGACCACATTCGCCGGGTGGTGCCCCTGTTGCGACAGACGCTGGCCGATGCCGACATGGCTCTGGCGGATGTGGATGCCATTGCCTATACCGCCGGGCCGGGCCTGGCCGGCGCCTTACTGGTTGGTAGTGCCTTTGCTGAATCGCTGGCCTTTGCACTGGAGAAGCCGGTATTGCCTGTCCACCATCTGGAAGGTCACTTGCTCTCGCCGCTGCTGGCGGAAGAACCCCCGGCCTTTCCGTTTGTGGCCTTGCTGGTCTCAGGCGGCCATACGCAGCTGATGCGGGTCACGCGCGTCGGGGAATACGAATTACTGGGCGAAACGCTGGATGACGCGGCCGGTGAGGCCTTCGATAAAACCGCCAAGCTGCTGGGCTTGGGCTACCCCGGGGGGCCGGCGCTTGCCAAATTGGCCGAAACCGCAGATCCGGCGCTCGTGGCCGAGATCAAGCTACCCCGTCCCATGCTGCATTCCGGCGATCTGGAGTTCAGCTTTGCCGGCCTGAAAACGGCCGTGTTAACGCGGGTCAAAGCGGCTGAAGCGGCCGGAGGTTTAAATGAGGCGATGCGTGCGGCATTGGCTGCCGCTGTCGAGCAGGCTATTACGGATGTGCTGGTCGCCAAGTCGGTGCAGGCGTTAAAAGCAACCGGGCTCAATCGGTTGGTCGTAGCCGGGGGGGTCGGTGCTAATCGGCATCTGCGCGAAACGCTGGTTACGACCTGCCGGCGACGTCAGGCGGACGTGTATTTTCCGGCGTTGAGTCTCTGTACCGATAACGGTGCCATGATCGCGCTGGCCGGGCTATTACGCTGGGTAGGCGGTTCCGAGAAGAAAACGGCCGGCGGTTTTGCGGTCAGGCCGCGTTGGCCCTTAATCGACGCCTAGTGTTTTTTTTTGCTGCCGATTTTGCTTTCCTGTCCCGCCAGTAAACGACGCAGGTTGCCGGCGTGCTTGATCAGCAGCATGGAGGCCATCAATGTCACCGGCACGATCACGGGAGTGGGTAAGCCCATCAGGACGGCATAGGCGGGCGCCAGCAGTGCCGCAGTGATGGCCGACAATGACGAATAGCGTAGTGTGAATGCCATGAACAGCCAGGTGGCCAGCGTGGCCAGGCCGAGGGGCCAGTACAGCGCTAGCAGGACGCCGGCCGAGGTCGAGACACCTTTACCACCCTTGAAGCCGAGGGTCGCTGGAAATACATGGCCCAGAAACGCCACCAGACCGATCCAGCCCAGCAAATCTGCGGGCAGTCCCATTAGCGCGGCAACGCCGATGGCGATGGCGCCCTTGGCGGCATCACCGAACAGCGTTAGAAAGGCCGCCAGCTTATTGCCGGTACGCAGCACATTGGTTGCGCCGGGATTGCCCGAGCCAAAGCTGCGCGGATCGGCCAGGCCAAAGGCCTTGGATACGACCACGGCAAAGGGAATACAGCCAATCAGATAGGCCAGAACGGCTGTGCCGATCAGTAACGACAGGTGGCCGTCTATCGGCAGAATCCGGGCAATCAAATCTGGTGTCATAGGGTTTGTGGGTATAGAGTCCATCTGTCAGCTACAATGCGGCCGCAGCGCAGGCATTGTAGCGTGCCCGCCCGTCAAAAACGACTGTGTGCCATGGACATCATTTTTATCGAATCCTTTCGTGTCGAGACTCTGATCGGTATTTATCCCCGTGAGCGGATTGTGCCGCAGCCGGTGGTCTTTGATCTCAGGATCGGCCATTCGACTGCAACGGCCGGTGCCAGTGACGACATCCATGACACCATTGATTACGCCGAAGTTGTGGCCCGTCTGCGTCAGGAACTGGCGATCAAGCACTTCCAGTTATTGGAAAAGCTGGCCGAGTATGTGGCGACGTTACTCCTGGAAGATTTTGGTGCCCAGTGGGTGCAGGTGTCCGTGGCCAAACTGGGCATGATGCCGGGCGTGGCGCGGGTTGGCGTGGTGATTGAACGCAGCGCATAGCGCATAGGGTCGGGGTACGGGCCAAGTCTGGTTCGATTTGCGACGAGGTTGTCGATGAGAGCCGGGCTTGGCCCGTATCTCGATTAGCCTCTGGGGTGATGTTTCTCGTGCAGCGACTTTAATCGCTCGCGGGCCACATGCGTGTAAATCTGTGTGGTGGTAATGCTGGCGTGGCCCAGCAAGAGCTGCACGACCCGCAAATCAGCGCCGTGGTTAATCAGATGTGTAGCGAAGGCATGGCGTAGCACGTGTGGGGATAAGCGTTCACGCGGAATGCCTGCTTTGACGCCATAGCGTTTGATAATCTGCCAGAAACCCTGGCGCGTCAGTGGCTTGGTTTTTTGCCCAATGAAGATGACATCCGCCGGTTGTCCTTCGGTCAGTTCCAGGCGGGCGCTTTCCATGTACCGTTGAACGGCATCGAGCGCAGCTTGGCCCATGGGGACGAGTCGCTCCTTATCGCCTTTCCCCATGACTCGCACGACACCCATGTCGCGGTTTAGATCCGTCAGACGCAGGTTGACCAGTTCCGAGACGCGCAATCCGGTCGCGTAAAGCACTTCCAGCATCGCCAGATCACGTAGTCCTCGTGGCGTATGCGTATCCGGCGCCTGCAGTAACGCATCGACATGCGCTTCACTCAGGGTCTTGGGTAAGCGTCCTGGCCGGATCGGCATGACCAGTGCTCGCGTCGGATCGTCTGCCCGTTCGCCGCGTGCCACAGACCATCGGTAGTAGCGGCGTAGGGTCGAGATAGCGCGGGCCTGCGAGCTCTGTTTGTGATGCTGGGACAGATGCGCGATGTAGCGGTTCAGATCCACCTCGCTGGCCGCCCGCAGGGTACTGTGATGTTTTATCAACCAGTGCGCCAGTGCAGTCAGATCTCGCCGGTAACTGGCGAGCGAGTTGGCGGAAAGCCCCGCTTCCAGCCAGAGGCTGTCGCAGAAGATATCGACGACCTGCTGGGTATCGGCCGGGAGCGGTGGATGCACCGGGGCTCTAGGCATGGCTAATGATGCTGGGGTTTTCCCGGTCGAGCAGCCAGGCTTTCAGTGTCAGCATGGGGCCGTCGCTGGCATGGTTAAAGCCAGTGAGTCGGTTTCTGCCGGCTGAGATGATGCGATGGCAAGGCACGATCAGTGGCAGCGTATTGCTGCCAAGCGCCTGGCCGACGGCGCGCGGGGCGCTCTGCAACTGCGTTGACAGTTCGGCGTATGTCAACAGATCGCCAGCTTGGGTGGCACACAGCGCTTGGCGTAAGCGTTTCTGAAACGCCGTGCGTGGCAAGCCTAATGGCAGCGTAAAGACATAGGCCGGATCGATAAACCAATGGGTTAACTGCCGACGAATGTCTTCCAGTAAGGGGTCTCGAATACCACAAACCGTCGCATATGCCGTACGCCTGGATGGCGGATCCGTCAGAAAGACCAGGGCATCCAGCGCATCACCTTCTGGTGTCAGTCGGATGCCCAGCTGGATGGTTTGGCGTAGGCTGGTCGGTGCCTGCAGCGCGACATCGCCGAGCGGCAGAATGGCGTCAAAGCCATCGGGTGTTTTAGCCGCGGACTTCACCGTGCCCCAGCACGATCCATTTCTGCGAAGTCAGGCCTTCCAGACCCACCGGCCCGCGGGCATGAATCTTGTCGGTGGAGATACCGATTTCGGCACCCAGACCGTACTCGAAACCATCCGCAAAGCGCGTTGAGGCATTGACCATCACCGAGCTGGAATCCACTTCACGCAAAAAGCGCATCGCGTTACCGTAGTGGTCAGTCACAATGGCTTCTGTGTGTTGCGACGAATACGTGTTGATATGGGTAATGGCTTCATCCAGACCGGCGACTACTTTGACGGCAATCAACGGCGCCAGGTATTCCGTGACCCAGTCTTCGGCAGTCGCTGCTTCGGCAAACGGCAACAGGGCCTGGGTTTCGGCACAACCGCGAACGACCACGTTTTTGTCTTTCAGCATGGCGCCAATACGCGGCAGCAGGCTGCCGGCAATGCTGCGAGCAATCAGCAAGGATTCGGTCGTGTTGCAGGTGCCGTAGCGCTGGGTCTTGGCATTCTCAACAATACGCAGGGCCATCTCCGGGTCGGCATTATCGTCGACATAGACGTGACAGTTGCCATCCAGGTGTTTGATCATCGGTACGCGGGATTCCCTGATCAGGCGCTCAATGAGGCCTTTGCCGCCACGCGGTACGATTACGTCGATATCGTCACGCAGAGTAATCAGAATGCCGACGGCGGCGCGATCGGTGGTGTCAATGCACTGCACGCCCTGGGCGGGCAGGCCGGACTCTGACAGGCTCTGTTGTAGCAGCGCGGCAATCGCCCGGTTGCTGTTCAGCGCTTCGGAACCACCCCGCAGAATGGTGGCGTTGCCGGATTTGATGCAAAGCGCTGCGGCATCCGCCGTTACGTTCGGGCGGGCTTCATAAATAATGCCGATCACGCCGAGCGGCACGCGCATCTTGCCCACCTGAATGCCAGAAGGCCGGGTGCTCATATCGGTGATGCTGCCCACCGGGTCAGGTAAGGCGGCAATTTGCTCGACCCCTTGCGCCATGGCTTCAATGCCCTTGTCGCTGAGTGTCAGGCGGTCCAGCATCGCGGCTTCCAGACCGTTCTTGCGGGCGGCGTCCAGGTCCAGCTCATTGGCGGTGCGCAAGGCGGATGCCTGGGCACGGATGAGGCGGGCCAGCGCGAACAGCGCATTATTTTTCTGTTCAGTCGAGGCGCGTGCCATGCCGCGGGACGCCGTGCGGGCGTCCTTGGCAAGTTGGCGGATGGCCTGATCCAGCGAGGTGTTGTTTTCTGTCGTCATGATGGAATGATGCGGTTAGCAGAGTTCTAAAGCAAGTGCGGCCAGTTCGGTCCAGGGATCACCCTGGCCGATGCCCTTGGAGAGCCGGTCAATCCGGGCGATGTGCTCCAGCGCCGTGCGCCAGGAAATTTTGGTGCTGCGGTTGGCCGCATTGCGAAGTTGCTGGGCACGTTGGGGTGCCAGCCGCATGGAACGTAGACGGTTATCGGGCGAATCACCGGGGGCGGTGAGCTGCACCAGTGCACGGGTATCTTCGGCCAGCCAGTACAGAATCAGCGGTAAGGCTTCACCCTGTTCCCGCAAACCGGCCAGTGTGCGCGAGAAGCGCGCCAGATCACCATCCAGCAACGCGCCGCGCAGCATATCCATATCCAGGCGAGCGACGTCGGCCACGGCACCCTTGATCTGGTCCAGCGTCAGCGGGCCAGCCGGGTAAAGCAGTGCCAGTTTTAGCACTTCCTGGTTGGCGGCTAGTAGGTTACCTTCGACGTGATGGGCAATGTATTCCAGCGCATCCGGCGGTGCGGATTGCTGTTGCCGGGCCAGACGTTCGCCTAGCCAGCGCGGCAAGGCTTTAATGCCGGGCGGTACACACGGGATGACGATGGTGTTTTTGCTACTCAGAAAGTTCTGGAACCAGCTGGCTTTCTGTTCGCGCCAACCGAATTCGTGCAAGGTCATCAGGATCAGCGCATCGCTGGCCGTCGGGCCAGATCGCTCCAGGAGTGCCTGTAGGGCCTCTGGGCCGCCGCGGCCCAGTTTGCCGGTGGGAACACGCAGTTCAACGATCTTGCTGCCGCCGAATAATGACCCGCCCTGGGTGGCATAGGCCAGTTGTTTCCAGTCGAAGGGATGGCTCACCGTGAGGACTTCCCGCTCATCAAAGCCTTTGGCACGCGCTGCCATGCGAATGGCGTCGGCGGCTTCAATGACCAGGAGCGGGTCATCGCCATGAATGGCGTAAATCGGCGCCAGTGGGCCATTCAGATGGGCAGCCAGACGACCTGTGCCATCCGTGCCGCCCAGATTCACTGCATGCCTCCTAGGGGTTGCATGCCGGTGGGGGTGGTCAGTACCTGGTTGGTGTTCACGGCGGGAGTTTTGTTGGCGTTGCCTGATTTTCTGGGCGCGGTGAGTACAGTGCCGGCTGGCACGCGAATCGTGGCCAGACGTTGCATCACCTGAATCGCCGCATCGTTCTGCATATCACGAATCAGCAGCGCATCTTCCTGCTCTTTCGACAGTACTTCCTGGGCTGTCTGCGGGTTGAAAGAAATCTCGCGGCTCAGTTCGATGGTCGTCGGCGGATAGAGCTCGATTCCGGAGCCGGAATCTACTTTAAAGCCCAGGCGGTAGTTCAGACGGTACTCACGGGCCAGACCGCTCGGGTTAACGGCAACAACGGTTTTGGTTTGCTGATCCCCTAGGACGCGCAGAATCACCTCGGTCCGGTCCTTGTACTCATCCGGCACGACGCCAATGCCGTTGGCACGCAGCTGTGCCTTTAGCACCTGGGCAAAAGGTGAGGTATCGGGCACGCCTGAAACGTAGACCGTCTTGAACGGCAGATCGACGCTGATGGCACCGCGTAGTTTGAAACCGCAGCCCACTAGAATGGCTAGCCCCAGAACGGCCAGCAACATGCTGCGCAGGGTGTGGCGCAAGGTCATAACTACGGTCAGGTGCATCATGAGCGGGCCTCGTTTCGATGGCATCACTTAGGCAACAATGTTAACCAGACGGCCAGGCACCACCACGACTTTTTTCGGTGCGGCACCGTTAAGCTGTTTCTGAGCAGCTTCACTGGCCAGCGCCGTGGCTTCAATCGTGGCTTTATCGGCTTCAGCCGCAACCTTAATGCTGCCACGGTGTTTGCCATTGATCTGCAGGACCAGCTCGATTTCCGACTGGATCAGGGCTGCCGGGTCACAGACGGGGAAGCGTTGCGTGGCGACGTTTTGACCTGGCTTCAATTCGGTATAGATCGCTTCGCCAATGTGCGGCACTATCGGGAACAGCATCAGCACGGCGGCTTCCAGCAGTTCCTGGCGCAACGCACGGCCAGCATCATCGTCCAGTGGTGTTTTGTCGGCGGCGTTGAGTAGCTCCATCACGGCAGCAATCACCGTATTGAACTGCTGCCGGCGACCGTAGTCGTCCGATACCTTCTGAATGGTCTGATGCAGTTTGCGGCGCAGATCCTTCTGCGCGTCACTCAGTGCCGTGGTGTTATCGGCAGCGGTCACGATGCCGGCCGAGACATGCTCAAAGGCCAGTTTCCACAAACGACGCAGGAAGCGGTGGGCCCCTTCCACGCCGGCATCCGACCACTCCAGTGACTGATCGGGCGGGCTCGCGAACATCATAAACAGACGCGCCGTATCGGCACCGTACTGATCAATCAGAATCTGCGGATCAACGCCGTTGTTCTTCGATTTCGACATCTTTTCCGTACCACCGATGATCACCGGCTGGCCGTCGGCTTTGAGCACGGCACCCGTGGGGCGGCCACGCTCATCGATGGCGACATCCACGTCGGCCGGGTTGAACCACAGCTTCTTACCGTTCTCAGCTTCGCGGTAGAAGGTAGGTGCCACCACCATGCCCTGCGTCAGCAGATTTTTGAACGGTTCGTTCAGTGTCAAGCCGTTGTCCTTGAACAGATCCACATCGCGCATCAGCTTGGTAAAGAAGCGGGCGTAGAGCAAATGCAGAATGGCGTGTTCGATGCCGCCGATGTACTGATCAACGCCACCCTGCAACCAGTAGGCCGCGCGTTCATCCACCATTTTCTGGGGGTTGTTGGCACAGGCGTAACGCACGAAGTACCACGACGACTCGACGAAGGTATCCATCGTGTCGGTTTCGCGTTTAGCCGCTTTGCCGCACTTCGGGCAGGTGGTTTCGTAAAATTCGGGCATGCGGGCTAGCGGTGAACCTGCGCCGGTGATTTCCACATTCTCAGGCAGCACGACCGGCAGCTGATCATCCGGCACCGGCACGTCGCCGCAATCGGCACAGTGGATGATCGGAATCGGGCAGCCCCAGTAGCGCTGACGGGAGATACCCCAGTCGCGCAAGCGGAACTGCGTTTTCTTCTCGCCCAGGTCTTTAGCCACAAGATCAGCAGCAATTTTGTCGACGGCCTGACTGTAGTTCAAGCCATCATAAACGCCGGAATTAATGCAAAGACCACGTTGCTTATCGCCATACCACTCCTGCCAGGCGGTGGTGTCGAAGGTCTCGCCTTCCACGGCAATGACTTGCGTCATCGGCAGATGGTATTTTTTGGCGAAAGCAAAGTCGCGTTCGTCATGGGCCGGCACGGCCATCACGGCGCCATCGCCATAGCCCATCAATACGTAGTTGCCTACCCACACCGGTACCTGAGCACCGGTGATCGGGTGGGTCACGGTGACACCGGTATCCACACCGGATTTCTCCATGGTGGCCAGATCCGCTTCGGCCACGCCGCCCTGCTTGCAGTCGGCAATAAAGGCGGCCACGGCCGGGTTTTGTGCGGCAGCTTTCTGAGACAGCGGGTGTTCCGGGGCAACGGCTACATAGGTCACGCCCATGATGGTGTCGGCGCGGGTCGTGAAGACCCACAGCTTTTCTTCCTGGCCATCCAGCGTGTACGGGAATGCGAAGCGCACACCCACACTCTTGCCGATCCAGTTTTTCTGCATCAGGCGCACCTGTTCGGGCCAACCGGTCAGCGTGTCCAGGTCGTTGAGCAGTTCGTCGGCGTATTTCGTAATCGCCATGTAGTACATGGGAATCTCGCGCTTCTCGATGAGCGCGCCGGAACGCCAGCCGCGGCCATCAATGACCTGTTCGTTCGCCAGCACGGTCTGGTCCACCGGATCCCAGTTTACCGTCCCCAGTTTTTTGTAGATCAGGCCTTTTTCATACAGACGGGTGAAGAGCCATTGTTCCCAGCGGTAGTACTCCGGGGTACAAGTGGCCAGTTCGCGTGACCAGTCAAAAGCAAAGCCCAGGCGCTGCAATTGTGCGCGCATGGCGTCGATGTTGGCATAAGTCCAGTTGGCGGGCGGGACATTGTTCTGTAGGGCAGCGTTTTCGGCAGGCATGCCGAAGGCATCCCAGCCCATCGGCTGCAGCACATTGAAACCCTGCATGCCGTGATAACGCGCCAGCACATCACCGATCGTGTAGTTGCGCACGTGTCCCATGTGCAGCTTGCCGCTGGGGTAGGGAAACATCGACAGGCAGTAATACTTGGGCCGGTCGGGGTTTTCCACGGCAAGATCGGTACGGGCGTTTTGCCAGTGGGTTTGTGCGGCCGTTTCAATGTCGGCGGGCAGATATTTTTCCTGCATGGCGTTTTGTCGTTCTGAATGCGTCAAAACGCCAGATTATACTGGGTGGCGAGCCGAAATCTGCCTGATTCTGCAGGCTATTGTGGCGTGCCGCCTCGTTCAGACGGCGCTGCGCGCCGATTCACTCCGCAGCGCACCACAACAGCCCAGGGGACTACCCATCGCTTTATCTGTGTTGCGGGTAGCACTGTAGAACGAATCGGCGCGTAGCGCCGTCTGAGTGACACACGCATACCCGCATCACAGGGAAAAGCCGTTTATTACGAGATCAGCGCGCCAGCTGTGGTGGCGTCATCGCCTGTTGCCAGAATTTGGCAATGGCACCGCTAGCAATCAGTGCCATATCTCCTAGGCGCGCCTGATGGCGGCACAGCCAGGCAAATTGGTCCGGCTGTTCGGTGTATTCCGGGGTCAGCGGCAGGCCGGCTTCCTGGCCGATACGCTCAATAAATAGCGCCATGCGGGCTTTGGCCAAGGCGGCGGCATCGCTACCGACTTCCGGGAGCTCTAGGCAGGTCAGATCCCAGAGCGCCTTGGCGCGGGTTTCGCTGATGCCGGACTTGCTGGCAAACCAAGGGAGTACCTCAGGATAAGGCGGTTTGTTGCTAACGTGATGATTATTCGTGTTTTTCATGCTTTTTTCTCCAGGGGCGGGCGCTGATGGCGACCGGGTTTTATGCAAACCGCCTTTTTGTGAAAGACGGTTTTGTTGCACTGCACAACATTATGGAGGGTATAACGATGAAATTCAAGAAAAGTTGACGATCAGTATAAAAATCTTTTGTTTCAGTGCGTTATAAAACGCAATCCTTTAGCCGGATAATACGGGTATGACTTTGCCGACCCAGCCCCCTTTGTCTGACAGTGTAATTCCGGATGCCTTTGGTGGGCCGGTGGGCTCGCCGCCGACAGGGCGTGCCGCTGCGAGCGGGCAGGAGAATCCGTTATTACAGGGTTTGAATGCGCCGCAACGGCAGGCGGTCTGTCTGCCGGCTGAGCATGGTCTGATTCTGGCCGGTGCCGGCTCGGGTAAAACCCGGGTGCTGACCACGCGCATTGCCTGGCTGATGCAGACGGGGCAGGTTTCGCCGCAGGGCATTCTGGCGGTGACCTTTACCAACAAAGCGGCGCGCGAGATGCTGACGCGGCTGTCGGCGATGGTGCCGATTAACGTGCGCAGTCTATGGGTGGGCACCTTTCACGGTTTGTGCCACCGCCTGTTGCGGACGCACTGGCGCGCCGCGCGTTTGCCGGAAACTTTTCAGATTCTCGATACGGGCGATCAGCAGGCAGCGCTCAAGCGCCTGATCAAGGCCATGGGCGTCGATGAAGAGCGCTTTCCTGCCCGCGACATGATGCATTACATCAATGCCCTCAAGGAGCAGGGTATTCGCGCTGGTCAGGCCGAGGCCCACGATGCGCATACGCGCCGCAAGGTGGAGATCTACGCCGAGTATGAGGCGCAGTGCCAGCGGGAAGGCGCGGTCGATTTTGCGGAGTTGCTGTTGCGTGCCTATGAGCTGCTGCAACAGGATGAAGGCTTGCGCACGCATTATCAGCTGCGCTTCCGCCATATTCTGGTGGATGAGTTTCAGGATACCAACCCGCTGCAGTACGCCTGGTTGCGGCTGTTGTGCGGGCCTCAGACCTGCATTTTTGCGGTGGGTGATGACGATCAGTCGATCTATGCCTTCCGTGGGGCCGATGTGGCCAATATGCGGGCTTTCGAGCGGGATTACGCCAAGGGCAATGTGATTCGTCTGGAGCAGAACTATCGTTCCCACGGCAACATTCTGTCGGCGGCCAATGCCTTGATTACGAACAATGCAGATCGTCTGGGCAAGAACCTGTGGACGGATGCCGGCGACGGCGAGTTGATCCGGGTGTTTCAGGGGGTGTCGGATCTGGATGAGGCCCGCTACATTGTTGAAGAAATTGGCGAGCTGAGCCGCGAAGGCATGCCGCGCCATCAGATGGCGTTGCTCTATCGCTCCAACGCGCAATCACGGGTGCTGGAACACGCGTTGTTCCAGGCGGGTATTGCGTATCGCGTGTACGGAGGATTGCGCTTCTTCGAACGACAGGAAGTGAAACATGCGCTGGCCTATCTGCGCCTGATTGCCAACCCGGAAGACGACACGGCCTTTTTGCGCGTGGTGAACTTCCCGACGCGCGGCATTGGTGCGCGCAGTCTGGAGGCCTTGCAGGTCGAGGCGCGTCAGCTCAACTGCAGCATGTACAACGCAGCGGCCAGCCTGACCGGTAAAGCCGGGACGGCCGTTGGCCAGTTCATTCGGCTGATGGAAGGGCTGCGAGCGGAAACCGCCGGCCTGACGCTGCCGGAAGTGATTGATCATCTGCTGGATCGTTCTGGCTTGCGTCAGCATTATCAGGCAGAGCGCGAAGGGCAGGATCGACTGGAGAACCTGGAAGAGCTGGTCAACGCGGCGGCCACCTTTGCCGAGGATCCCGAGGCGTCGCGCAATATCGATGCCGAGACCGGCGAAGCGACCAGTCTGTTGGCGGATTTTCTGGCGCATGCAGCGCTGGAAGCAGGGGAGCATCAGGCCGGCGATTCGGATGATGCCGTGCAGTTGATGACGGTGCATTCGGCCAAGGGCCTGGAGTTTTCGACGGTCTTTATTGTGGGGCTGGAGCAGGGGCTCTTCCCCCATGAAAACGCGATGATGGCGCGTGATGGGCTCGAAGAAGAGCGCCGCCTGATGTACGTGGCGATTACGCGGGCACGCCAGCGCCTCTACCTGTGTCATGCGCAAACGCGCATGTTGCATGGGCAGACCCGCTACTGTCTGCCGTCGTCGTTTCTGGATGAATTACCGGAGGCGCTGTTACAACGGCTGAATGCCGTGCCGGCCTGGGCCACAGGCATGGGGGCGAACAGCGGTGGTGGCAATGGCTCGTGGCGCAACGGCTCCTGGTCGAAAGCGCCGGAGGTAGATATGGGCACCCGCGTGGCCGCTCGTGCGGCAGCCGGCAGTTCCCGTGAGAGCGCGGGGGGCTTTCATGTGGGGCAGAGCGTGGTGCACGCCAAGTTTGGTGCCGGGGTGATTCTGGCCGCCGAAGGCCGCGGCGACGAAGCACGTGTGCAGGTTCGATTTGGTCAGGCGGGCACCAAGTGGCTGGCCCTTGCGTTCGCTAAACTGGAGGCAGCATGATGACCCCTCAGGAGCGCTGGCTCAAACTGCTGTCGCCGGAGCGCCTGGGTGCCCCCGCCGAACATGTGACCGGCCATTCGCCGGATCGAAGCCGTTTTCAGCAGGATTACGACCGCATTGTCTTTACCTCGGCGCTGCGTCGTCTGAAAGACAAGACCCAGGTTTTTCCGCTGGCGCAAAGTGATTATGTCCGTACGCGTCTGACGCATAGTCTGGAAGCCTCCTGTGTGGGGCGCTCGCTCGGTGCGATGGTGGGCCGGGCCATTGTGGATCGACACGGTCTGGCACCCGAGGTACACCCCTCCGATTTCGGTGCGGTAGTTGCGGCGGCTTGTCTGGCGCATGACATTGGTAACCCGCCGTTTGGCCACGCGGGTGAGGATGCTATGCGGGCCTGGTTTGCAACCCATGACGCCTATCTGCAAGGGCTGAACGCGCAGCAACAAGCCGATCTGCTCAACTACGAAGGTAATGCCCAGGGGTTTCGTATCCTCACGCATTTGCAGAACCCGACCAATCCGGGTGGGCTGCAACTGACCTGTGCCGTGCTTGCCACGTTTGCCAAATATCCGCGGGGCGCTTATCTGGCTGAACCGCTGTCAGGCAAGAGTGCCCGCAAGTTTGGTTACTTTGCTGCCGAGGCAGAACTGTTTGCCCAGGTGGCCGAAACCGTGGGCTTAATACCACGGGCACCCGGTGCCTGGTTCCGCCACCCGCTCACCTTTCTGGTCGAGGCGGCGGACGATACCTGCTATCTGGTGGTCGATATCGAAGACGGCGTCCAGCAGGGTTGCGTGACCGCAGAACAGGCCGAGTCGCTATTGCTGGATCTTGCCGGTGGTCCGGCGTCCGCCACGCGGCTGAAGCATCTGAATGATTCCAAGCGTCGCATCGAGTACCTGCGCGCGCGCGCGATTGGCCGTCTGGTCGATGAAGCCGCACGGATCTTTCTGGAGAACGAGGTCGCCATTCTCGACGGTAGTTTTGATCAGGCGCTGTTGGATGTGTCGCCGGTCAGCGCCAGTTTGCAGAAGGTGCGTCAGGTGGCTGAAGAGCAGATCTATAACGCCCGTCAGGTGATGGAAGTGATGGCGGCCGGTTACGAGGTGATCAGCGGCCTGCTCGATGGCTATGTGATTGGTGCGTGTGATCCGGCGAACAGTCGTTATCGTGTGTGGCGCAATCTGCTGCCTGCCGATTTCGATCAGACAGCCGGTGACGGCAACTATCTGCGTTTGCTGCAGGTAGCGGATATTGTGGCCGGGATGACGGATTCGTATGCCGTGTCGGCCTATCGTCGTTTGAAGGGTATTGAACTGCCGGGTTAACCGTGTGGTCGTGATGTATGTTGCCTGATTTTGTTCACCTCCGTCTTCATTCCGAATACTCCATTTCGGACGGTATTGTCCGACTCGACAAGGCCGTGGCGCGGGCGCGTGATGATGGCCAGCCGGCGCTGGCGCTGACGGATCTGGGTAACGCCTTCGGTTTGGTCAAGTTTTATCAGGCGGCGCGCAAAGCGGGTGTGAAGCCATTGCTGGGTGCCGATGTCTGGGTGGGGGATCCGCAGGCACCGGAGTCGGCCTCGCGCTTGCTGTTGCTCTGCCGTAACAACCTCGGTTATCGCCAGTTGTGTGAATTGCTGAGCCGTGGCGCCTTGCATCCGGGACGCCGGGAGCGGGTGGTGCTGGATCCTAACTGGTTCAGCGAGATTGGCTGTGACGGATTGATTGCCCTGTCCGGTGCGGCCGAGGGCGATGTGGGGCAGGCCATTCTGCAAGGTCGTCTGGATGAGGCGGCGCAACGTGCGACGTTCTGGAAGCGCCTGTTCGGCGATGGCTTTTATCTGGAGGTGCAGCGTTACGGGCACCCCGATGAAGACCTCTTGGTGACGCAGACCGCCATCCTGTCACTGGATGTGGATGTACCACTGGTGGCCACGCATCCGGTACAGTTTGTCGATCGTGATGATTTCCGGGCGCATGATGCGCGGGTTTGTATTGCTACGGGTTATACGCTGGCGGATAAACGCCGACCACGCGTATTTACAGAGCAGCAGTACTTCCAGACGCGCGCCGATATGGCCGAGCGTTTCTCCGATATGCCGCAAGCACTGACGAACGCGTACGAAGTGGCGCGTCGCTGTAATGTGACGTTGACACTGGGCAAGAGTTTTCTGCCGGATTTTCCGACGCCCCATGGCGAAGGGCTGGATGAGTTTCTGGTGGCAGAGGCGCGCCGTGGCCTCGCCGAACGCCTGAAACAGTTATACCCGGATGAGGCAGAGCGTGCCTCACGCCAGGCGGAATACGATGAGCGGCTCGACTTCGAATGCCAGACCATTGTTCAGATGGGCTTTCCCGGTTACTTCCTCATCGTGGCCGACTTCATCAACTGGGCCAAGAACAATGGCGTGCCGGTCGGTCCGGGGCGGGGTTCGGGGGCCGGTTCGCTGGTGGCGTATTCGCTGGGCATTACCGACCTGGATCCGCTGGCCTATGCACTGCTGTTCGAACGTTTTCTGAACCCGGAGCGGGTGTCGATGCCTGACTTCGATATCGACTTCTGTCAGGACAATCGCTGGAAGGTAATCGAGTACGTACGAGATAAATACGGCGCGGACGCGGTGTCGCAGATTGCGACCTTCGGCACGATGTCATCCAAGGCCGTGATCCGTGATGCGGGACGCGTGCTGGATCTGCCGTATAACTTCTGTGATCAGCTATCGAAGCTTATTCCGGTGGTGCAGAACCGACCGGTCTCGCTGGCGGAAGCCCTCTCTGCTGAGCCGCAGTTGCAGGAACGCTACGAACGCGAAGAAGAGGTGAAAGAACTCTTTACGCTGGCCAACAAGCTCGAAGATCTGACGCGTAACGTCGGTATGCATGCCGGGGGGGTGCTCATTGCCCCGGGCAAACTGACGGATTTCTGCCCGCTCTACGTGCAGCCGGGCAGTGAATCCGCGGTGAGTCAGTACGATAAGGACGACGTGGAAAAAATCGGCCTGGTGAAGTTTGACTTCCTGGGGCTGCGTAACCTGACGATTATCGAGCTGGCGCTGGATTACGTGCAGCGTCTGACCGGTGAGCGGCCGGATCTGAATGCCCTGGCGTTTGATGACCCGGCGGCTTACCAGATTCTGAAAGATGCCAATACAACGGCGATCTTCCAGGTGGAATCGGAGGGCATGAAGAAGCTGCTCAAGAAGCTGGCCCCCGACCGCTTTGAAGACATCATCGCGGTGCTCGCACTCTATCGACCGGGCCCGCTGGGATCGGGGATGGTGGACGATTTCATTCTGCGTAAGAAGGGCCTGCAGAAGATCGACTATTTCCACGAATCGCTTAAAGGTTGTTTGACACCGACCTATGGCGTGATTGTGTATCAGGAACAGGTGATGCAGATCTCGCAGCTGATTGGCGGCTATACGCTGGGTGCGGCCGATATGCTGCGCCGGGCGATGGGTAAGAAGAAACCCGAGGAGATGGCCGAGCACCGTGGCATCTTTAGCGAAGGTGCTAAAAAAGATGGCATCGACGAAAAGCTGGCCATGCAGCTCTTCGATCTGATGGAGAAGTTTGCCGAGTACGGCTTTAACAAATCCCACACGGCCGCCTATGCGGTGGTGACGTATCACACGGCCTGGTTGAAGGCGCATCATGCGGCTGCGTTTATGGCAGCGACTTTATCGTCGGATATGGACAACACCGATACGGTGAAGATTTTCCACGACGATGCCAAGGCGAATGGTCTGACGATTCTGGGGCCGGATGTGAATGCTTCCGAGTTCCGTTTTGCGCCGGTGGATGCGAAGACCATTCGTTATGGGCTGGGTGCGATCAAGGGCACAGGCGAGAACGCCGTGAATGCGATTGTGGCCGCCCGTCAGACGGGTGGGCCGTTCAAGGATATTTTTGATTTCTGCCATCGGGTTGATCGTAAGATCGTTAACCGTCGTGCGATGGAAGCGCTGGTGCGCGCCGGGGCCTTTGATGCGATCGATCCGGAACGCTCACGCGTGTTGTCGCAGGTCTCTCTGGCGGTGGAAACCGCCGATCAGGCGGCGGCGAATGCCCATCAGAACAGTCTGTTCGGGATGGATGATTTCGCAGCCCCCGCGCGAGCACCGGTCAGCCCGGAGGGAAATACGAGTTACCCGCGCTGGACAGACCGACAGCGCCTCATCGAAGAAAAAACGGCACTGGGCTTCTTTTTCTCTAGCCATCCTTTTGACATCGTGCGCGCCGAAGTGCGCCCCATGTGTTCGACACCGATTGGTCGGCTGGAGGCCGGCCGTGACGCCACGCTGGTGGCCGGCATTGTGACCGATGTGCGTACGCAGATGACGCGCCGGGGCAAGATGGCGTTCGTGACGCTGGACGATGGCGAGGGTCGAATTGAGGCGGCCGTGTTCAGCGAGTTGTTCGACGCGCAGCGTCACAAGCTGCGGATGGATGAATTGCTGCTCGTTGAGGGCAAGGTGAGTCGTGACGAATTTCGTGATGCATTGAAGCTGGGTGTTGATCGTCTGATGACTTTTAACGAAGCTCGAGCACAGTGGGCGCAAGGCTTAGAGCTGGATCTGCGCGGTGTCGATATTCGAGCGCTCGGCGGTGTTCGTCGCTTGTACGATTTGATGCAGCCGTTTGCCCAGTTAGCAGAATCGGCAACGGGTGGTCGTGGCTGCCCCGTGACGCTGCTGTATAGCAATGGCAAGGCCGAAGCCGTGCTGGAAATCGGCAACGGGCTGCGTGTGCGCCCTGATACCGATCTGATTGACAGCTTACGCAGCCTGCTCGGCTGCGACCGGGTCCGACTGGATTATCAGTTGGGCACGCAGCAGCGCGTCCGTCAGGCTATGACTGATGCCCCGTGGGCCTAAGGCCTCGGAGAAGCCCGAACGTTCGATCATCGATGCCGGCTGATCGTTCAGACTGCAGATGATGAGCTGACCGCCCTGTTTGTTCAGGGTGCGGTTCAGCGTTTGCAGAATATCGAGGCCGGTGGTGTCGAGCGATACGGTTTTCGACATGTCCAGAATCAGAATCTGGGTGTGGTGCGTCGGGTCGGCGATCAGCGCTTCCAGTTTGCCGATGGACGCAAAGAACAGGGAACCATAAATCTTGTAGGCCGCGATGCGGGAGACACCATCGTCGCCACTCAGCGCGCCAGACCCGTAGTAGGCTTCCAGCGGAATGCGTTCAATCTGAGTCAGGTCAGACATACGGTAGAGATAGAACAGACAGGCCAGAATCATGCCCAGTTCTACGGCCAGCGTCAGGTCAAAGACCACGGTGACGATGAAGGTCGAGACCAGGATGATGCGGTAGGGCATCGGATAGCGTTTCAGAATCACAAATTCGTGCCATTCGCCCATGTTCCAGGCCACCAGCATCAGAATGGCCGACAGGGCCGGTAGCGGCACGTACACGGCAGCCGGTGCAGCGACGACAACGACCAGCAGCAGGGTCAGCGCATGAAAGATACCGGAGAATGGGCTGCGCCCACCGGCGCGTACGTTCGTGGAGGTACGGGCGATGGCACCGGTGGCGGCAAAGCCACCAAACAACGGCGCGACGATGTTGGCCAGACCCTGCGCCATGAGCTCCTGATTCGGATCATGGCGATCGTCAATCGCCGCATCGGCGACGCGGGCCGAGAGGAGTGATTCAATAGCGCCGAGCAGCGCAATGGCAATCGCCGGTTGAATCAGCTGGTTCAGCGTCGAGAGCGACAGCGTCGGCAGCGCCAGGGCCGGAATGTCACGCGGGATGCCACCGAATTTTGAGCCAATGGTTTCAACGGGGAAAGAAAACGCTGCTTGCAGGCCGGTGGCCACCAGCAGCAGGGCGAGCGGCCCCGGGATTTTGCCGAGGGCCGGAATCCACCGGCCAGCCCGTTTGTTCCAGAGGATGAGGGCCACCAGTGAGATGGCCGACATGGTGACCGTGGGCATTTGCATGGTGCCGGCAAAATGCCAGAGCGTCTCCATGCGCTCGAAGAACTCGGCTGGCATGCTGGGAATCTGCAGACCGAAAAAGTCCTTGATCTGGCTCATGAAGATGACCACGGCAATACCGTTGGTGAAGCCGATGACCACACTGATCGGGATAAAGCGGATCAGCACGCCCATTTTGGTGATGCCCATGACAAAGAGCAGGACGCCGGCGATCATCGTGGCGACCATGAGATTCTGGAAACCGTAGATGCTGACAATCCCAAAGACAATGGGAATAAAGGCGCCGGTCGGGCCACCGATCTGAACGCGTGAGCCGCCGAGCAGCGAAATAATGAAGCCGGCAACGATGGCCGTCCAGATGCCTGCGGTAGGCGAACAACCGGAAGCAATGGCAAATGCAATGGCCAGAGGCAGGGCCAGCACACCGACGGTCACGCCGGCGGCCATATCCTTGGCCAGCAGTTCCGGCGTGTAATCCTTCAGGCAATCAAGGAGTTTGGGGCGAAAACGCGCCAGCGGTAATTTGCCGCTGGATTTGCCGGACATAGACGACGCCGGCGGAAAAGATCCATTGATCTCTGCCTCACTCATAACACCCTCCCCAGGTGCAGTGTTGACTGCTCCCGGGTTTTTATTTTTGGAGGGAGCCTGTTGATTCCCTATAGTGTAACCGGTTATTTAACGCGCATGCCAGCCTGAGCGCCAGAATCCGGGCTCAGAATGTAGAGGCCTGGCTGGTTGCCATCGGTATCCGAAGCTGCCAGTACCATACCCTCAGACATGCCGAACTTCATTTTGCGCGGTGCCAGGTTGGCTACCATCACGGTGAGGCGGCCGACCAGTAGTGCCGGGTCGTAGGCCGATTTGATACCGGCAAAGACCTGGCGATATTTGGGCTGGTCGTTATCTGTTTCGCCAATATCCAGCTGCAGACGGATGAGCTTGTCGGCACCATCGACGTGTTCGGCATTGACGATCTTGGCGATCCGCAGATCGACCTTGGCGAAGTCGTCAATGCTGATGGGTGCGTTATCTTCCGCGGGTGCGGCATCGGGTTTCTTGTCCATTTTTTTCTCGGTCTTCTGATCGGTCTTGCTGGCTGGGGTCGTGTCGGTGGCCTGCAGCGATTGCGCATTGGCGGCGATCAGCGCATCGACCATGGGTCGCTCAATCCGGTTCATCAGGTGCGCGTATTCGTTGATACGGTGACCAGCCGGCAACGGCTGACGGGCATCCGCCCAGGTGAGTGGTGCGCCGTTGAAAAAGCGTTCAACCTGGAGGGCTAATGCAGGCAGTACCGGTTTGAGCAAGACCGTCAGGCTGCGGAACAGATTCAGCGCGGTGGTGGCCACGATGTGGAGTTGATCACGCTGCTCGGGGTCTTTGGCCAGCAGCCAGGGCTGTTTATCGTTGACGTACAGGTTGGCTTCATCGGCCAGACACATGATCTGACGCATGGCGCGGGCGCTGTCGCGCGCCTCCATGGCTGCGGCAATTTCAGTCAGCGCTTCATCGGTCATGATGCGATCAAACACGGCACGATCGGTGTCGCCGAGTAAGCCATCGAACTGTTTCTTGATAAAGCCGGCGCAACGGCTGGCAATGTTGACGTATTTGCCGACCAGGTCGCTGTTCACCTTGGCGATGAAGTCGTCGAGGCTGAGGTCGATGTCTTCCATCGTGCCGTTGAGCTTGCTGGCGAAGTAGTAGCGCAGCCATTCCGGGTTTAGTTTCTGTTGCAGGTAACTTTCGGCGGTGATGAAGGTGCCGCGCGATTTCGACATCTTGGCGCCATCGACCGTCAGGAAGCCATGGGCGCAGATGCGGGTCGGGACGCGGAAGCCGCCTTCATGCAGCATCGCTGGCCAGAACAGCGCGTGGAAATAGAGGATGTCTTTGCCGATGAAGTGAATCAGCTCGGTCTTGGCATCCGGCTTCCAGTAGGCGTCGAAATCCAGCCCTTCTTTTTTAGCCAGGGCCTTGAAGGCGCCCATGTAGCCGATCGGGGCGTCGAGCCAGACATAGAAATACTTGCCCGGCGCATCGGGAATGGCGAAGCCGAAGTACGGCGCATCGCGCGAGATGTCCCAGTCGCTGAGCTTGTTCTCGCCGGCGGCACCGAGCCATTCCTGCATCTTGTTGGCGGCTTCATGCTGCAGCACCGGGATGCCATCCGGGGCGCTGCGCGTGAAATCGCGCAGAAACTGCTGGCAGCGCGGGTCCGAGAGTTTGAAGAAGTAGTGTTGCGAAGGACGCAGCACCGGGACGCTGCCCGACACGGCGGAACGCGGATTCTTCAGTTCGGCAGGCGTATAGGCCGCACCGCAGGATTCGCAGTTATCCCCGTACTGATCAGCGGCGCCACACTTTGGGCACTCGCCTTTGATAAAGCGGTCGGGTAGGAACATACCCTTTTCTTCATCGTAATACTGCTCGATTTCTCGGACTTCGATGAGGCCGGCATCACGCAGATTGCGGTATATGGTTTCGGCGCACTCACGGTTTTCATCGCTGTGTGTCGAATGATAGAGATCAAAAGCAATATTGAAGCCGGTGAAGTCGCGCAGGTGCTCCTGATGCACGCGGGCGATGAGCGCCTCGGGCGTGATGCCTTCCTTTTCGGCGCGCAGCATGATGGGCGTGCCGTGCGTGTCGTCGGCGCAGACATAGGTCGCGTTGTTGCCGATGAGTTTCTGGAAGCGGACCCACATATCGGTCTGGATGTATTCAACCAGATGGCCGAGATGGATGGCGCCGTTGGCGTAGGGCAGAGCGGAAGTGACGAGTAGCGTACGTTTCATGGCCGCAATTTTAGCCGATCAGGCGCTGTTGGCAGGTGTTTTTAAGGAATTAACCGGTTGATAGGGCGTAAAATTAGCGTAAACAAGTGTTTTCGTCCCAAGTAGGCGAAAGCCGAGTGTTCCCCTTAAACAACGGAGTTTTTATGAGCACTTCTGATCAACATGCATTGCTGGCCCGTGCCGGCGAAATTCTGACTGGCCTGGTGGATCCGGCCACGGCGCTGCCTTACTGGTCGGCAAATCAGGTGGCGAGTGCGCTGACGCTGGCGGATGACGTTTTGCAGGTGCGGGTGACGGTCGGTTATCCGGTGGCCTTGGCAGCTCAGGCGATTGAAGCGCGGGTGCGTAGCGCATTGGCGGTGTTGGGTTCTCAACCGGTGCAGGTTGATGTGCGTGCTCAGATTGAATCGCACGTCGTGCAGCGTAATCTACCGCTGCTCAAAGGCGTCAAGAATCTGATTGCCGTCGCTTCAGGCAAAGGGGGCGTTGGTAAAAGCAGCACGGCCGTGAATCTGGCCTTGGCGCTCTCGCGCCATGGAGCGAAAGTCGGTCTGCTCGATGCGGATATTTATGGCCCCTCCATCCCCCAGATGCTGGGCATTGGTGGAGAGCAGCCGCACTCACCGGATGGCAAACATATTGAAGCCCTGCGGGCGCATGGCATTGCGCTGATGTCGATCGGTTTCCTGGTGGACGCTGAGTCGCCGATGGTGTGGCGTGGCCCGATGGTGACCTCGGCGCTGGAGCAGCTGCTGCGCGATACGCTATGGGGTGAACTGGATTATCTGGTGGTGGATATGCCGCCGGGCACGGGGGATATCCAGTTGACGCTGGCGCAGAAGGTGCCTGTCACAGGGTCGGTGATTGTCACGACACCGCAGGATATTGCCTTGCTCGACGCGCGAAAAGGCATTCGTATGTTCGAAAAGGTCGGCGTGCCGATTCTGGGTGTTGTGGAGAATATGTCCATGCATATTTGCACGAACTGCGGTCATGCCGAGCCGATTTTCGGCGAAGGCGGTGGTGAGGCGCTGGGTGCCGATTATCACGTGCCGCTGCTAGGCAAGCTGCCGCTGGATCGGCGCATCCGGGCAGGTCTGGATGCTGGTCAGCCGATGGTGGCGACTGATCCCGAGTCGCCAATCAGCCAGGAATATCTGGCAATTGCCCTCAAAGTGGCCGGTGCTGTGGCGGCAAAAGCCCGCGATACCAGCCATAAATTCCCGAAAATTGTGATTGAGTAGAACTGGCCGACACTGAAACTATGGCGGTTAAGTTGTGATTTGCAACAAAGTGAGATCCATAGCCCTGCTTCGAATCGGCAGAAGCGCTTGATATTCCGGGCTGTTAGCCCAGCGATCCGCATCATATGATGTGGGGAATGTCAGTTCAACAAAGGCATTGCATTCGCCGCAGGGCAATTCGTTCCAGTAGGTTTTTGCATAGCTGCCCCGAGCCGTAACGGTGCCGTTATAGCGCTCGACCGTAATGCCAACTTGGCTACGATAAACCTCAAAAGCTGCAGGGTCTCTGAGTCGGATTAATCCGATGAGTTTTATGGTCATATGTCTTCCTTGTGAAAATCAATGTGATGCGTCTTACCAGTATTTCGGATAGCGTGCGGTGCGGGTGAGATTCAGATATATCAAGGCGACCAGCACGAGGATGGGGCTTCCTGTGAGCGTTGGAAATAGCAGAAAACTCCAGGAGGGTGCGGTGAGAAATACAATAACCGGATTAGATCCCGCGGGTGGGTGAACCGTTCGGGTCCACATCATGGCGGATATGGCGAGGCCGACGGCTAACGCGAGTGCCCACCAATGTGGACCCAAGAAGGTTAAGCAAGCAAGACCGATGACTGTGCTCAGGCAGTGGCCCAACACCACGTTTCGCGGTTGAGAAAATGGTACGTCCGGGAATCCGAATACGAGCACGCACGTCGCGCCAAAAGAGCCGAGTATCAAAACAGCTTCGAGTGATTGCGCGAGAAACGCAATGAGACCGATAGCGAGCATACCGCCCACCCCGGCAAGGCAAATGAGTTTTTTGTCCAGCGGTGGTGGTAGTGCTGCACCTTCCCCATAGAATTTGTGTAAAAACACGGCGACACTCCTAGGTTAAGTTTGGAGTAGACAGATCTGTCTACGTTCGAATATTAACAAAGTGGACAGATTTGTCTACACTTCCGAAATGGTCGATAAAAACTCCAAGCATTCCGCTCGTGATCGCATTCTGTTGACTGCGCACGATCTCTTTTATCGTGACGGTATCCGTGCGACGGGCATCGATCGGATTATTAAGGAAGCGGGCGTTACAAAAGTCACCTTTTATCGGCACTATCCCAGCAAAAACGAACTCATTCTTGCTTATCTTGAATACCGCCATGCATACTGGATGGATTGGTTTGAAACTGCTGTACAGCGACACGCAGAAAGCCCATCGCATACGCCTGGTTCCTTGATTGTTAGCGTGCTTCGGGAGTGGTTCGAGAGCCAGACTTTCCGCGGCTGCGCTTTTATTAATACAACGGCAGAATTTGATGGTGCTATAGCGGGGGTCGGTGACACCATTCGTCGTCATAAAGCGGGCATGAATGAAGCCTTGCGAAAGCTCTTTAAAGACACGAAGTTGGCGGGCAAGGAAATTGCCGTTGGCTTGGCTGTGGATGGTGCAATCGTTCGCGCACAGATTGACGGCATGCCGGATGCAGCATTGCAAGCACTGACAGAAATTCTGATAGTTTTGCAAAAATAACGCCGAAGTAGCGAATTCTTGTGTTTTTGCCCGATCATGGCCGGCTCGCGGTACAATTTCCGCCAATTTTGTTGATTTCGAGACCCCGCTGGGGCACCTGGAGCCGGTATGAGCATCAAGTCTGACAAGTGGATTCGCCGTATGGCCGAGCAGCACGGCATGATCGAGCCGTTTTCGCCCGAGCTCGTTCGTGAAGTGAATGGTCAGAAGATCGTTTCGTACGGTACGTCGAGCTACGGTTACGACATCCGCTGCGCTCGTGAGTTCAAGGTGTTCACCAATATCAACAGCACCGTGGTGGATCCGAAGGCGTTTGATCCCAAGTCCTTTGTTGAAGTTGAATCGGATGTCTGCATTATTCCCCCCAACTCGTTTGCGCTGGCCCGTACGGTGGAGTACTTCCGTATCCCCCGTAGTGTGCTGACGGTCTGTCTGGGCAAAAGCACGTATGCCCGCTGCGGCATCATCGTGAACGTGACGCCGTTCGAACCGGAGTGGGAAGGCTACGTGACGCTGGAGTTCTCGAATACAACGCCGTTACCTGCCAAGATCTATGCAGGCGAGGGCTGTGCCCAGGTGCTGTTCTTTGAATCGGATGAAGTGTGCGAAACCTCGTACAAAGATCGTGGTGGCAAATACCAGGGTCAGGTCGGTGTCACACTCCCGAAAATTTAAACCGTTAGACTCGTTGGGTCGGCAGTATTCGCGCCGCGTGTTCTGGCTTTGGCCGACACGCGGTGTTTCCTTTCTGGCTGAGGAGCCATTGCTATGAAGTTCCATTTTCCGATCATCATCATTGATGAAGACTTCCGTTCCGAGAACGCGTCTGGTTTAGGTATTCGCGCGTTGGCAGAAGCCATCGAGAAGGAAGGCATGGAAGTGCTGGGTGTCACCAGCTACGGTGACCTGAGCTCGTTTGCCCAACAGCAGAGCCGTGCCTCGGCATTTATTCTGTCGGTGGATGACGAAGAGTTGTTGAACGATGAAGAGCAGACCATTGCCGATCTGCGTGCATTCGTTGAAGAGATCCGTTACAAGAATGCGGATATCCCGATCTTCCTGCACGGTGAAACACGAACCTCGCGTCATATTCCGAATGACATCCTACGCGAGCTGCATGGCTTTATTCACATGTACGAAGATACGCCGGAGTTTATGGCGCGTAACGTCGTGCGTGAGTCCAAGGCCTACCTAGACTCGTTGCCACCGCCGTTCTTCCGTGCCCTGACGCACTATGCTGCTGATGGCTCTTATTCGTGGCACTGCCCGGGGCACTCCGGTGGCGTGGCCTTCCTGAAGAGCCCGGTCGGCCAGATGTTCCACCAGTTCTTTGGTGAAAACATGCTGCGTGCCGACGTCTGTAATGCCGTAGAAGAACTTGGTCAGCTGCTGGACCATACTGGGCCGGTGGCGGCTTCGGAGCGCAACGCTGCACGGATCTTCAACTGCGACCATCTGTACTTTGTTACGAACGGTACATCGACTTCGAACAAGATCGTCTGGCATTCGACCGTGGCGCCGGGAGATATCGTGGTGGTGGATCGTAACTGTCACAAGTCGATCCTGCACGCGATCATGATGACGGGTGCCATACCTGTATTCCTGATGCCGACGCGTAATAACTTCGGCATCATTGGGCCGATTCCGAAGAGCGAGTTTTCCTGGGAAAGTATCCAGAAGAAGATCGCGGCTAATCCGTTCATCACCGATAAGAACGCTAAGCCGCGCGTGCTGACGATTACGCAGTCGACTTATGACGGCATTCTCTACAACGTCGAAGAGATCAAAGAGATGCTCGACGGCAAGATTGATACGCTGCACTTTGACGAGGCCTGGCTACCGCACGCGGCCTTCCACGATTTCTATGGCGATTACCACGCCATCGGTGCAGATCGCCCACGTTGTAAAGAATCGATGGTGTTCTCGACGCAGTCGACACACAAGCTGTTGGCCGGCCTGAGCCAGGCCTCGCAGATTCTGGTGCAGGATTCGGATGATCGTAAGCTGGATCGCGATGTCTTCAACGAAGCCTATCTGATGCACACTTCGACGTCACCGCAGTACGCGATTATCGCATCGTGCGATGTGGCCGCGGCCATGATGGAAGAGCCGGGTGGCCCGGCGCTGGTGGAAGAATCTATTGCCGAAGCCCTTGATTTCCGCCGCGCCATGCGCAAGGTGGATGAAGAGTGGGGCGCTGACTGGTGGTTCAAGGTCTGGGGACCGGATGATCTCTCGGAAGAAGGTATTGAAGAGCGTGAAAGCTGGATGCTCAAGCCGGGCGAGCGCTGGCATGGTTTTGATCAGTTGGCCGAAGGTTTCAACATGCTGGATCCGATCAAAGCGACGATCATTACGCCGGGGCTGGATGTGGACGGCTCGTTCTCGGAAGATATTGGTATTCCGGCGGCCATTGTGACCAAGTATCTGGCCGAGCATGGGGTAATTGTCGAGAAGTGTGGTCTGTATTCCTTTTTCATCATGTTCACGATCGGTATTACCAAGGGCCGCTGGAACACGATGGTGACCGAGCTGCAGCAGTTCAAGGATGACTACGACAAGAACCAGCCGCTGTGGAAGGTATTGCCTGAGTTTTGCCAGAAGTACCCGCGCTACGAGCGGGTGGGGCTGCGCGATCTGTGTCAGCAGATCCATGACGTTTACAAAAAGAACAACGTTGCCCGTCTGACGACTGAGATGTATTTGTCGGATATGGTGCCTGCCATGCGCCCGGCCGATGCATTTGCCAAGATGGCCCACCGAGAAATCGAACGTGTGGCGATTGATGATCTGGAAGGCCGCATCACGGCGATGCTGGTGACGCCCTACCCACCGGGCATTCCGCTGCTGATTCCGGGTGAGCGGTTTAACAAATCGATCGTGAACTATCTGCAGTTCGCGCGCGAGTTCAACGAGCGCTTCCCGGGCTTTGAGACGGATGTCCATGGCCTGGTGAAGGGCGAAAAAGACGGTAAGACGGCCTACTACGTCGACTGCGTCCGTTAATCCGTGCCTCGGTCAGGAGTCTCATATGGGTGCTAAGCCAGATGCTCAGCCACCGACCAAGAGTCGTTTAACCCAGTTCATTCTCGGCGCCCTGGTGCTGGGTGTGGCATCTGGTGCTGCAGTCCATCATCTGGGTGCTGGCAGTGATTTTTCGCAGGCTTACGCGGATAATATTTCGCTGCTGACGGATGTGTTTCTGCGCATGATCAAGATGATCATCGCGCCGTTGGTGTTTGCGACGCTGGCGGTTGGTATTGCCAGCATGGGGGACAGCAAAACCATTGGTCGGGTCGGTGCCAAGACTTTTGGCTGGTTTCTGACGATGTCGTTTCTTTCGCTGCTGCTGGGGTTGTTCATGGTCCAGTTACTGCAACCCGGTGCGGGGGTGCATCTGGAGATGCCGGCCGCCTCTGCAGCCACTGGGCTGACGGCACCGGGTAACCCGCTGGCCAATTTTCTGCATCACGTGTTTCCGGTAAGCATTATAGATGCCATGGCCAAGAATGAAATTCTGCAGATCGTGGTGTTCGCGGTGTTCTTTGGGCTGGCAGGCGCAAATCTGGGGGCGCGGGCGGACGAGTTCTTCCGTAACCTGGATATGCTGTCGCACCTGATGCTACGCATCACCACGATGGTGATGAACTTCGCACCGGTCGCCGTATTTGCCGCGGTGTCGGCGGTGATTGCCAAGAGTGGCCTGGGCATCCTGATGACCTACGCGCAGTTCATGCTGTCGTTCTATGCCGCGATTGCCGTACTGTGGGTGGTGATTGTGCTGGCGGGTTTTCTGGTGCTCGGTAAGCCAGTGTTTACGCTCGTGGGCATGTTGCGCCAGCCCCTGGTGCTGGCCTTTACGACGGCGAGTTCCGAGGCGGCTTATCCGAAGACGCTGGAACAGGTGGAACGCTTCGGTGCACCGAACCGTATTGCGTCGTTTGTGCTGCCGGTGGGTTATTCATTTAATCTTGATGGCTCGATGATCTACTGCACCTTTGCCACGCTGTTCATTGCGCAGGTCTATGGTATTGAAATGAGCCTGGGACAGCAGTTCCTGATGCTGTTAATGCTGATGGTGACCTCCAAGGGCATTGCCGGTGTGCCACGGGCGTCCCTGGTGGTGATTGCTGCCACGCTGGCTCACTTCAATATTCCGGAAGCCGGCGTACTGCTCATTCTGGGCGTGGATCACTTCCTGGATATGGCCCGCTCAGCCACCAATGTGCTGGGCAATGGTGTGGCGACCGCCGTGATTGCCAAATGGGAAGGCGTGCTCAAGCACGACGGTAGCGAACCAGTGCATACGGAAGCGACGACGCACTGACGTGCTGGGTGCGGGCTTCTTCGGTCCAGTGGGTACCTATGGCGGGGAACGATGTGTCGCCCACGGCATCGATGCCGACCTCCGTGATGATCAGGGTCGACGCCAGCGGTAAGGCCTGGCGATAGAGCTCGGCCCCCCCGATGACAAAGGCCGCAGCGTCGCCAACGGCCGTCAGAGCCGCAGGCAGACTACCGAACACTTCGGCACCTGTTGCCGCATAGCCGGCCTGCCGCGTGATCACGATGTTGCGGCGATTGGGCAGCGGTCGACCTAAAGACTCCCAGGTTTTACGACCCATGATGATGGGGTGGCCACTGGTGGTGTCCTTGAAGTGCTTCAGATCTTCAGGCAGGTGCCAGGGGAGCGTGCCGACGCCGGCATCGTTCGTGGCACCAATGATCCCGTTGCGAGCGACGGCCACAATGATGGACAGATTCGGGTAGGGCGTGTCAGCCATGCGTTGTTTGCGTCCAGTTGATTAGGCCACAGGTGGAGGCATCCAGCGTCTCCTTCGTGGCATCACCGTTGAGTACAGGGAGCACGCGCGATGCCAGTTGTTTGCCCAGCTCCACGCCCCATTGGTCAAAGGAATTGATGCCCCAGATGACACCCTGCACGAAGACCTTGTGCTCATAGAGCGCTAGCAGCAGGCCGAGATGATACGGATCCAGTCGGGGCAGTAATAAGGTGGTCGATGGCTGGTTGCCAGCAAAGACCTTGTGCGGCAGCAGTGCGTCCCGTTGTGCGGCCGAGAGGCCGGCAGCTTCCAGTTCGCTGCGGGCTTCGGCTTCGGTTTTGCCGAAAGCCAGGGCTGCGCTCTGAGCGAAGCAGTTTGCCAACAAAGGCGCTTGGTGACCCGGCAATGGATAGTCGCTCAGCGCCGTGGCGATGAAATCGCAGGGGACCAGCCAGCCGCCCTGATGCAGCAGCTGGAAGAACGCGTGCTGACCATTGGCGCCGATTTCACCCCAGACAATGGGGTTAGCCGGACAGGTCAGTGGATGACCGTCACGGTTGACCGTTTTGCCGTTGGATTCCATCTCTAGTTGTTGCAGATAGCCTGGGAGATGGCGCAAGGATTCGTTGTAGGGCACGATGGCCGAGGTATGAGCGCCGAGGAAGTTGGTGTTCCAGATCCCGAGTAGCGCCAGCAGAACCGGTAGGTTGTCTTGTAGTGGTGTTGCGCGGAAGTGGCGATCCATCGCCTGTGCGCCGGCCAGCAGACGCTCGAATCCGCTCATGCCGATGCTGACCGCCAGCGGTAGACCCACGGCAGACCACAGTGAGTAACGCCCACCGACCCAGTCCCACATGGGTAACACCTGGGCTGGCGGGATACCGAACTCTGCAGCGCGTTCCGGATGCGCCGAAACGGCGACAAAATGTTTGGACAGCGTTTCTTCAGAGCCCGTGTGTGCGAGCATCCAGTTGCGGGCGCTGGCGGCGTTGATCATCGTTTCCTGTGTCGTGAAGGTCTTGCTGGCGATGATGAACAGGGTCGTGCGCGGATCCAGTGTTTCCAGTAGCGGTGCCAGATGGGCGCCGTCGAGGTTGGAGACGTAATGCACGTGCAGGCCGGGGTGCGCGAAGGCTGATAGCGCACGCGTTGCCATTTTGGGGCCGAGATCCGAGCCGCCGATACCGATGTTGACGACATGACGGATCGTTTCGCCGGTGTAACCCTTCCAGCTCCCGCTGCGGAGGCGCTCAACGATGCCGGCCATCTGTTCTCGTACCAGACGGACATCGGGCATGACATCGTTGTCGGTGGACGGGAAGGGCGTGTCATCCAGGTGGCGCAATGCCGGATGCAGTACGGCACGTTCTTCGCTGACGTTGATCTTCTCACCGGCGAACAGACGTTCGCGCCAGCCGGCCACATCGGCGGCTTCCGCCAGCGCAACGAGATGGTTCAGCGCATCCTGATCCAGGCGCTGTTTGGAAAAGTCCAGCAGCAGACCATCGGCCTGGCGCGAGAAATGTTGAAAGCGGTCGGCGTTTTCGGCAAACAGGGTGCGCAAATGGGTATCTGCCAGGCGCTGATGGGCCGCATTGAGACGCGACCAGGCCGGTGTCTGAGTGATATCGCGGGTCATGGCGATTTAGACGGCGACCGGGGCCGGGATGTGTGGGTGAGGATCGTAGCCTTCGAGGGTAAAGTCTTCGAAGCGGAAGGCAAACAGATCCTTGATCTCGGGGTTGATACGCATCACGGGCAGCGGTCGAGGCTCGCGGCTGAGCTGTAGTTTGGCCTGTGCCAGGTGGTTGCTGTAGAGGTGCGCGTCGCCGAGCGTATGAATGAATTCACCGGGGCGGTAGTTGCAGACCTGGGCAATCATCAGGGTCAGCAATGCGTAGGAGGCAATATTGAACGGCACGCCAAGAAAAATGTCGGCACTGCGCTGGTAGAGCTGGCACGACAGACGTGGCCGTTGATCAGCGTCCGCTGCGGCGGGCGGTGCCACGTAAAACTGAAACAGTGCGTGGCAGGGCGGCAGGGCCATGCGATCCACTTCGCCCGGGTTCCAGGCGCAAACCAGATGGCGGCGCGAATCCGGGTTGTTTTTCAGGCCGTCCACGAGTTGCGTGATCTGGTCGATGGTGCGGATCGTTGGCGGTTCACCTTCTTTACCCGGTGCCACGGTTTCCCAACGTCGCCATTGCTTGCCGTAGACGGGGCCCAGTTCACCGTGCTCGTCGGCCCAGTCATCCCAGATCGAAACGCCGTGTGCCTTGAGGTAGGCGATATTGGTACTGCCTTGGAGGAACCACAGCAGTTCATGAATGATCGAGCGCAGATGCAGCTTTTTGGTGGTGAGTACCGGGAACCCCTGTTCCAGATCAAAACGCATCTGCCAGCCGAAAACAGAACGGGTACCGGTACCGGTACGGTCAGTTTTGACGTGGCCGTGCTCGAGCACATGTTGCATCAGGTTCAGGTAGGTCTGCATACGGAAATCCGTTTTTTGTTTTTCAGTTGATTCCAACTTTATAATCATCGCATACCTTGTAAGAATCAGCCGAAAGCCTACGATCCTATGGTGACTCCGACCGTCTTAAACCGCACAACCCGTCCCCAAGCGAAACCCGCCTCTGCCCGCAAGGGGCGTGCGTTGAACCATCGCTCTTTGCCGCCCAATTGGCAGCCGGTGCTACCCAAGGTGAGCCTGGCCGATGGCAAGCTGAAGGATGGTCTATTCAATAACTTTTCGCATGTGCTGGTGCTCTTTCCTGCGTCACTGCTGGCCGGGGGTGTGCTGCCTTCGGGCTTGCCGGGCGGCGCTTTGCTGAAACAGGTGCTGGACCGCCAGAAGAAGAAAGCCACGAGCCTGCTGCGGACGCACGCGGCTAGCGGCAAAATGCCGACTGAACCGATGATGCCGGAAGCCATGTTGCCCGGTGGCGGTTTGGTGCGCTGGCTGGCTGTGGATCCGGATGCCGCGGTATTTCTGACCCAGCAGCAATTGCGGCAGGCGCTGTCTGGGTTGCTGGCAGAGCAGCCGGTGCAGCTGGATATCGTGTTTCATGGCTCGGCTGGCTTTGTGGCCAGTGTGCTGCCGGAGGCGGCCTATGTGGCAACGGTGAACCGTATTGCCCTGCCTAAAACCGTGGCACCGGAAAAACCCGCCAAAACGCTGGCCGCATCAAAGACCGCTAAACCGGCTGAGATTCGTCTGTGGGCCGGCACCCGGGATCAGGATTTTCTGAAGCAGCAATTGGCGGCGGCGCTGGTGCGGGCCGAGGCTAACATTCTGACGCGTGCCTTGTGCGTGTTGCCACCCAATCAGCTAACGCCGGTTTCGTTTCGTGAACTGATTCCCGGACAAATCAAGGGGCTGGGGATCCGAACTGCCGTCTATGACGTGGCCTGTTTGCAGGAAATGCAAGCAGGTGCCTTTCTGGCCGTTGCTCAGGGGAGCCCTGAGCAGGATGCCGCGATTGTGCATTTGAGCTATGTGCCCCGCGTTAAAGCGGCCAAAGCAAACCCGAAAGACCGGTCACCGGTCTTGCCTTTGCCGGCGGTCGCGCTGGTCGGTAAAGGCATCTGCTTTGATACCGGAGGCCATAATCTGAAACCTGCCCGATATATGGCCGGTATGCATGAAGATATGGCCGGTGCCGCGTTGGTGGTGTCGGTGATCCGGGCCGCAGCCCAGCTCAAGCTGCCTGTGCGTATTGATGCCTGGTTGGCGTTGTCGCGTAATGATATTGCCCCCGGGGCCTATTGCCAGGGGGATGTGGTGACCGCGCTCAATGGTCGAACCATTGAGATCGTGCATACGGATGCCGAAGGCCGCATGGTGTTGGCCGATACCCTGACGCTGGCGGCAGCAAAGAAGCCAGATGTCGTAATCGATTTCGCCACGCTGACAGGCAGTATGACCATGGCGCTGGGTAACCGCATGAGCGGATTTTTTGCATCCGAGCCCTGGTTGGCTGGCCGCCTCGAAGCCGTGGCGGCGACAGCGGGTGAGCGCCTGATGCCGTTTGCGATGCCGGATGACTACGATAGTGCGCTGGAGAGCCAGGTGGCCGATGTGAAGCAGTGCACGCTGGATGGTGAGGCAGACCACATTCTGGCCGCACGGTTCCTCCAGCTATTTGTCGGCGATGCGCCTTGGTTGCACCTAGATTTGTCGGCGGCCTCGTGTAAGGGCGGACTGGGTGCCGTGGGCACCGACACGACCGGTTTTGGTGCTGCACTCACGCTGGCGTTTCTTCAGTCGATTGCGGCCAAGGGGCTTCCTCGGCCGGGTCCCCGCTTTTAAATCTCACTGTCCTCGTCAGGGGTGACCTCAGGGATTGTCGGGTCTTGATCGGCCATGTCCTGATGGGTGCCCGGCTCGTCTAGTGCTTTGAGAAACTGGAAGATCGCCCGGTAGGATTTGGGCGGCTTCTGGGTGGCCTGTTCCTTGAGGGCATTGCGGCGTAACGTCCGCAGCGCAGAAACGTCCATATCGGGGTAGTCGTTCTTTAAGGTGGTGATGATGGCTTCATCCGCCAGGACCTTGTCACGCAGTTTTTCCAGCATGTGAAAGCGGGCGTTGGCTTTGTTCGAAATGCCGTCAATTTCGTCGAGCATTTCCTGAATGGGTGCCGTTTCCACGTCCCGCATCAGTTTGCCGATGTACTGCATCTGCCGGCGCAGGGCACCGTGTGAGGTGATGCGTTTGGCTTCCAGGACGGCATCACGCAGCGATTCCGGAATGTCCAGTTTTTTCAGGCGGTCATTGCCCACACCAACCAGACGATTGCCGAGCGCCTGCAGCGCATCGACTTCTTCCTTGGCTTTGGTTTTGCTGCGCCGGCGAGATTCCGTCAGGGGAGGGGGCTCGGCGTTAACGACGACCTGACCCTGGCGGGTATGAAAGTGACTGGGCGGCTTGCTGGCATGAAAAGGCATGATGACTCGTGACTCGGGTAAACATTACGTGCGGTTGGTTTGCCGCTATCATACCAACCGAGCACCAATCCCACGGATGAATATTTGAATGACCACGCATACACCCGCCCGCCAGGAACCCCTGTTTGCCCATAGCCGTGAGGCCTTGGAGCGCATTGCCGCCGATGTGCTGAGTTTTGCCCGCACGGGTGGGGCTTCAGCATCTGAAGTCGAGATTTCAGAGGGCTTCGGTCAGAGCGTTAATGTCCGGCAGGGCGAAGTCGAGACGATCGAGCATCATCGTGATAAGCAGGTTGGCGTTACGGTCTACCTCGGACAACGCAAAGGATATGCATCGACAAGCGATTTTTCAGGGGAAGCCTTGCAGGCCACGGTGCGTGCGGCACTGGATATTGCCCGTTTTACCGCAGAAGATCCCTGTGCGGGTTTACCTGAAGTCGAACAGCTCATGCTGGGCCCAGTGCCCGATCTGGATCTGTTTCACCCCTGGACGCCCTCAGTAGAAACTGCCGTGAATCTGGCGCGCGAATGTGAAGCCGCCGGATTGGCGTATTCGCCAGCGATTCAGAACTCGGAAGGCGCATCGGTCTCGACGCACCAGGGGCATTTTGTTATGGGGAATAGCCTTGGTTTTCTGGGAGGATACCCGACCAGTCGGCACAGTATCGGCTGCGCTTTAATCGCGGTCGATGCACAAGGGATGCAGCGTGATGATTGGTATGAATCCGTGCGTGCCGCGACACAGTTTCCGCCAGCCGCTGAAATTGGGTTAAAAGCGGCAAAGCGTGCCGTGGCAAGGCTTGGCGGCCGGCAGTGCCCCACCGGCGAAGTGCCGGTGATTTTTGAAGCACCGATAGCGTCAACCATTGTGGGCAGCCTGGTGCATGCGGCTTCTGGCGGCGCGCTCTATCGTAAGAGTTCGTTTCTGGAAGGGGCTTTGGGTACACAGATTCTGCCGGAGTTCGCGGTGCTGGAAGAGCGTCCGCTCTTACGTGGTGGCCAATCGAGTGCGCCGTTTGATGGTGACGGACTGGCAACGCATGACCGGGACGTGGTTCGCCGCGGTGTGCTCGAAGGTTATTTTCTATCGGTTTACAGTGCCCGCAAGCTCGGCATGGCGCCCACTGCCAATGGCGGCGGTAGCCACAATCTGTTCCTGCGCGATACCCGTGCAGCGCATCCGGATCTCCAGTCGCTGATGAAGAGCATGGGTCGCGGGTTATTGGTGACCGAATTGCTGGGGCAAGGGGTCAATTACGTGAACGGCGATTATTCGCGTGGCGCGGCCGGTTTCTGGATTGAAAATGGTGAGATTGCTTACCCCGTAGAAGAAATTACCATCGCAGGCAACCTTAAAGACATGATGCAGGGCATTGTGGCTATTGCCGAAGACCGGTTGAGCCGCAGCGCCAAGCAATCAGGGGCCATTTTGCTTGATCGGATGATGGTGGCGGGCGCTTGATGCGCTGTTGTATCGTCCGTCACGGAGAAACCCCCTGGAATGCGGATCGTCGTTTGCAGGGGCATCAGGATATTCCGTTGAACGCCTTAGGGTTGGTGCAGGCAAAAGCGGCTGGCCAGTATTTGCACCGAAGTCATCAGGCAACACCTTTCTCTGCTGTGGTGAGCAGTGATCTGTTGCGTGCCCGACAAACGGCGGATGCCGTGGCGACAGCTCTGGGGTTGGTGGTGCAGGACGCCCCGGCCTTGCGCGAGCGCCATTATGGACAGTTTGAGGGCAAGACGCCGGCTGAGGCTGAGATCTTTCAAGCAGATGCTTACGCAGCGCTGGTGAGCCGTGCGGATTTGGCGGCAGCCCCTGGGGCGTCCGAACCCTTACAAGCCATGCTTGAGCGCATAGAGCGGTGTTTGTTCGATCTTGCGCGGGTTTATGCCGATCAATCGGTTGTTATTGTTACTCACGGGGGCGTTCTGGATCTCTTGTACCGCCGCGCCATGGGGCGCGCTTTGACAGGGCCTAGAGATGCACCAATCCCCAATGCTGGCCTGAATTGGCTTGATATTGAGGCGGCAGAACAGGGTTTGCGCTGGACAATGGTGGCCTGGGGCCAAACGGAACATCTCACAGACGCCAGTCGCGACGAAATCCTGTAAAATCACGGCCTTGGCTAGAGTCGGCGTTGCCGAAGCCACCGATTTCCGTTTTGTCCGATTTTGATTGAATCCCGAGGTCTCTTATGTTCTCTGCCCGCGACACCCTCCAGCAAGTTGATCCCGAACTGTGGCAAGCCATTCAGGCGGAAGACCGCCGCCAGGAAGATCATATTGAACTGATCGCTTCGGAAAACTACGTTTCCTATGCCGTTATGCAGGCGCAGGGTTCGCAGTTGACCAACAAATATGCCGAAGGCTATCCGGGCAAGCGCTACTACGGCGGTTGTGAACACGTTGACGTGGTTGAGCAGATTGCGATTGATCGTCTGAAGGCATTATTCGGTGCCGATGCCGCCAACGTGCAGCCAAATTCGGGTTCGCAAGCCAACCAGGCTGTGCTGATGGCCTTTGCCAAGCCAGGCGACACCATTATGGGTATGAGCCTGGCCGAAGGTGGCCACCTCACTCATGGTATGCCACTGAATATGTCGGGTAAGTGGTTCAACGTCGTGTCCTACGGTCTGAACGAAAAAGAAGAGATCGATTACGACCAGGTTGAAAAGCTGGCGCGTGAACACAAGCCACGCATCATCGTGGCCGGTGCTTCGGCTTACGCACTGCGTATTGATTTCGAGCGCTTTGCCAAGATCGCCAAAGAAGTCGGCGCCATCATGTGGGTGGATATGGCGCATTACGCCGGTCTGATCGCAGCGGGTTACTATCCGAACCCGGTGCCGCATGCTGACGTCGTCACCACGACCACGCACAAGACGCTGCGCGGTCCGCGTGGTGGTGTGATCCTGATGAAGGCCGAGCACGAAAAGGCCATCAACTCGGCTATTTTCCCGGGCCTGCAGGGTGGTCCGCTGATGCATGTGATTGCTGCCAAGGCCACCGCGTTCAAAGAAGCAGCAACTCAGGGCTTCAAGGATTATCAGGAACAGGTGATCAACAATGCCCGCGTTATGGCGCGTGTGCTGGGTGAAGAGCGTGGTCTGCGTGTGGTGTCGGGTCGTACCGAGAGTCACGTATTCCTGCTCGATTTGCGCAACAAGAACATCACCGGTAAAGAAGCCGAAGCCGCTCTGGGCCGTGCACACATTACCGTGAACAAGAACGGCATCCCGAACGATCCACAGAAGCCGTTTGTCACCTCGGGTATCCGTATCGGTTCGCCAGCGATGACTACGCGTGGTTTCACCGAGATCGAAGCCGAGCAAATCGCGCATCTAATTGCCGATGTGCTCGACGCGCCAAACGACGAAGCCGTTTTGGCCAAGGTGCGTGAGCAAGTCTCGGCATTGTGCAAGCGTTTCCCGGTTTACGGCAAGTAAGCCAGTCTATTAGGACGCGGCGCGATGAAGTGCCCATTCTGTAGCGCGGCCGGTACTACCGTCGTAGAAACGCGCGAGTCGGAAGAGGGTCACATCGTCCGCCGTCGTCGGCGTTGTGGTCAGTGCGAGAAACGTTTTACCACGCATGAGCAGGCAGAGATCCAGTTTCCGTTTATCGTAAAGCGTAACGGATCGCGTACCGAGTTTAGCCATGATAAGTTGGCCGCATCACTGCAACTGGCGCTGCGTAAGCGTCCGGTAACTGCGGAAGCGATTGATGCTGCCATTTCACGTATCGAAGAAAAACTCCTCGCCCTGGGCGAGCGCGAAGTCACCTCGCAACAGGTCGGTGAGCTGGTGATGCGCGAACTTAAAAAGATCGACAAGGTGGCTTACGTGCGATTTGCATCGGTCTATCGCAACTTCACCGATATTGATGAATTCTCCGAAGTGATTCGCGAGATCTCGCCGGTCGCCTGACCGCGTATTCACGATACGGGTTCTCAGAATTGCCCGACACCACGATTCAAACCCCGATGGCCGCTGATGCGGCCTGGATGGCACGTGCATTGCAGCTAGCGGCCAACGGGCTTTACACCACGGGGGTTAACCCACGGGTGGGTTGTGTGCTGGTCAAAGATAGTCAGCTTATTGGTGAGGGTTGGCACGAACGCGCGGGTGAAGGCCACGCCGAAGTGATGGCGTTACGTGACGCCGCTGCGCGTGGACACAGCACGCAGGGTGCAACAGCGTATGTGACGCTAGAGCCTTGCTCGCATCAGGGTAAAACCCCGCCCTGTGCCGAGGCCTTGATTAAAGCCGGAGTCAGCCGCGTGGTTGCGGCGATGGAGGATCCGAACCCTTTAGTGGCAGGTAAGGGCTTTGCGTTATTGCAAGCGGTGGGCATTGCGGTTGCTGCACCGCTAGTGGCCGCTGAAGCAGAAGCCTTGAACGTCGGGTTCATAAAACGTATGCGCCAGCATTTGCCATGGGTGCGACTCAAGATGGCCGGCAGCCTGGATGGCCGCAGTGCGTTGGCCAATGGCCAGAGTCAGTGGATTACGAGCCCGGAGGCCCGGATAGATGGGCATCGTTATCGCGCCCGGGCACAGGCCATCATCACGGGTGTTGGCACACTGATCGCCGATGACCCGTTGCTCACCGTGCGAGATGTGCAGGCACCAATCAGCCAAGCCGGGCAGGTACTGCCGCTGGCATCAGCGTTGCGCGTAGTGGTCGATAGTCACCTGCGTACGCCCATCACGGCAAAAATTCTGCAGGGCGGCTGTTTGGTCGCTACCGCAGAAACTAATCCCGAAAAAACGGCGGCCTTGCAAGCGGCAGGCGCAGAGGTGGTTTGCCTTCCTGATGCCAACGGCCGTGTCGATTTGAAAGCCCTGCTGGAGTTTCTGGCGCAGCGTGGTGTTAATGAAGTCCACGTTGAGGCAGGTCCACGCCTGAGTGGTGTATTCCTCAAAGCTGGGCTCGTTGATGAGTTAGTGGTTTATATGGCACCCAGCATTCTTGGGAGCGACGCCCGCGGTTGGTTCGATGATCTGAATCTGAGTAGATTGGATCAGAAACGGGTGCTCAAATTCCAGGATGTGCGCATGATAGGTTCTAATCTCCGCATCATTGCAAGACCGCTCGATTAACTAAGCTGTTGTTTTAGTTGACGCTGCGGAGAATAAGCTCGATAATCTCCGCATGAATAGCGGAGATTATCGTTACGTTTGGCAACAGCCGGATTGGCCGCATTGGCGCTATGACGCCAAGCGCTTAATGCCGTTGCTTGCTCAAGTGCACCAGGCACAAGGCCGCCTGCAAGGTCGGCTTCAGGATCTAGGGTTGGATCAACAGGGTCAGGCCAACCTGCGCGTACTCACCGAAGACGTATTAAAAACTAGTGAAATCGAAGGAGAAAGCCTCAATCCAGAATCGGTGCGTTCATCCATCGCACGACGACTCGGGGTTGATATCGGCGCACTAGCGCCAGCAGATCGACATGTTGATGGTGTCGTTGATATGGTCTTGGATGCCACGGGTAATCATGAAGCGCCGCTAACGGTGCAACGGCTCTTCGCCTGGCATAGCGGCATGTTTCCCGCTGGACAAAGTGGGCTGCGCAAAATCCGTATCGGCGCATGGCGGGATGATGCGCACGGTCCCATGCAAGTGGTCTCCGGCCCCATGCATCGCCCTAAGGTGCATTTTGAAGCGCCACCTGCACAGCTCCTCAATGCCGAGGTAAATGACTTTTTGCTTTGGTTCAATGTCGATCAGCAAGACGACCTACTCATCAAAGCCGGTTTGGCACATCTCTGGTTTGTCACCATCCACCCGTTTGATGATGGTAACGGCCGCATTGCGCGCGCTGTGGGCGACATGGCCTTGGCTCATGCAGAGAAATCAACACATCGTTTTTATAGTGTGTCGGCACAGATTCAGCGTGAGCGCAAAGACTATTACGCACAGCTTGAACGTGCGCAGAAAGGTGACTTAGATGTTACCGCTTGGCTGGTCTGGTTTTTGGAATGCTTGCTGCGTGCTGTACAGGGCTCAGACGAAACCCTTTCGGCTGTGCTCAATAAAGCCAGCTTTTGGAAGCGTTGGGCTTCCACGCCCATGAACGAACGACAGATCAAATTACTCAACCGAATGTTAGATGGATTCGAGGGCAAGCTAACAACGAGCAAATGGGCAGCGATTGCGAAATGCTCTCAAGATACTGCGCATAGAGACATCAAAGATTTGGTCGAGAAACGTTTGCTGAAACAATCAGAGGCTAGCGGGCGTAGCACGAGCTATTTGTTTGATTAACAGACTAACGAGCGCTAACCGCCAAACGAATTGCGGCGATCCCAAATGCAGTAGCAAAAAGAACTCGCGCAATCTTTTGGCCGGTGTGTGAGCCCGAAAAATGATGAGCAATCTCAGATGAGGCAAGCACGTAAAACACATCGAAGATGGCGCCCACGGTAACGAGAATAGTGCCGAATAATAGATATTGCTCGAACAGGTTGCCCGTTGGTGTAATGAATTGCGGCAGCAGGAGCGCGCAAAACATTAATGCTTTGGGATTTAAAAGGTTGGTCAGGAATCCTTGCCTCAGGGCACGAATACCTATCTGGTGATGGGCCAATAGGGTTGTACTGTTTGCTTTTGGCGTGCGTAGAAGTCGCCAGGCAAGCCAGCATAGATAGGCAGCACCCACCCACCGGACGGCATCAAACAGCAGGGGATGTGCGATGAACAGGGCAGCCAAACCCAGGGCTGCCAGCGTTACGTGAAGTGCGCGCGACATCGCGAGACCAACAGCCACCATGAGTCCGTTATATCGACCTCCAAAAGCAGAGGTAGATAAAATGAGCGCCATATCGGGGCCGGGCAGCAGGTAGACGGCCACCAGCGCGGCGATGAAAATGTAAAGATCAGAAGACGATGCCATCATCTGTGATACCTATCAGGCTTTACAGGCAGGACATGCAGGGTCCGGTTGCACGCGAGCCGAAGACCAGATGCCAGATAAGGCATCGTATCGTTGCAGCAGCCCTGTAGCCGGGTATCCAAAGCCAGCGAGCAACTTGATGGCCTCAACGGCTTGCATGCAGCCGACAACACCGGTGACAGGCGCCAGAATGCCGGTGGTGGCACAACGTAGATCGTCGTCGGCAGTGTCTTCCGGGTAGAGACAAGCGTAGCAGGGGGCTTCAGCCTGCCGCGGATCCATCACAAACAGTTGTCCGGTGAGTTTGATCGCGGCACCTGAAACAAGCGGTGTTTTGGTGGCCAGGCAGGCGCGATTCAGCGCATAGCGCGTGGCGAAGTTGTCGCTGCAATCCAGCACGATATCGGCTGCGATAACCCTCTCCAGCAGTGCAGTCCCTTCGAGTCGGGGCAGGACGATGACGCGGCAGGCCGCGTTGACCTGATGCAGAGCTTCTTTGGCGCTCTGCGCTTTGGGCTGGCCAATACGGGCGTCGGTATGCAGAATCTGCCGTTGCAGGTTGCTGAGGTCAACGGTATCGCCATCGGCGATGCTTAATGTGCCGATGCCGGCGCTGGCCAGATAGATAGCCGCCGGGGAGCCCAGGCCACCCGCGCCAATGATCAGCGCATGGCTGGCCAGGAGTTTTTCCTGGCCTTCGATGCCGATTTCATCAACCAGAATGTGCCGGCTATAGCGCAGCAGCTGCTGGTCATCCATGGGACGCGTTACTGAGCAGGTTTTGCCGTGTTGTCGGTCGCGGGGACGTTCTCTGCCGCTGACTTGGTGTCTTTACTCACCGGTGCCGGCGGTTTGCCACCGAGACGTTTGATGGCTTCGACAAACTGGCGATCCTTGGCGGTGGTGTAGTCGGCAATGGCCAGACCCGAGAACTCGTCGTCCTTGTTGTCCTTATCCTTGCCGTTCGTTTTGCCGTTGGTCTTATCGCTCTTGCGCTCGGCAGTTTCTTTATCCTTCTCCTGATTGTTCACCAGGTGACCACCGAGGTCCGCCTCACGCAGGCCGTTCTTTTTGCTGCCCGGTGTTTCTTCGACTTCGATATCCGGCTCGATGCCCTTGGCCTGGATCGATCGACCCTTCGGTGTGAAGTAACGCGCCGTGGTCAGTTTGATGGCGGTGTTGCCTGGTAGCGGCAATACAGTCTGTACCGACCCCTTGCCGAAGGTTTGTGTACCCAGGATGGTGGCGCGTTTGTAGTCCTGCAGGGCACCAGCCACGATTTCCGAAGCGGAGGCCGAGCCGCCATTGACCAGCACGATGAGCGGCACGGTTTTGATGCCGGCCGGTAGATTGCGTAGTTCATCGTCGCGGCCCGTCTGGTAATCCTCGGGCTTGGCGTAGAGCTTGTTCTTGGCATCTGGTGCTCGGCCATCCGTCGAAACCACCAGTTCGTTCGGCGGCAGGAACACGGCCGATACACCCACGGCACCGTTGAGCAAGCCGCCCGGATCGTTGCGCAGATCCAGAATCAGGCCCTTGAGCGGTCCGTTCTTGTAGAGCTGGTTCACGGCGTTGGCGAGCGCGGCTGTGGTGTTTTCCTGGAACTGGGTAATGCGGATGTAGCCGTAACCCGGCTCGATCATTTTGAACTTGACCGACTGCACCTTGATCACTTCACGGGTGAGGGTGACGATCAGTGGCTTGTTCATGCCTTTGCGGGCAATGGTCAGCGTGACCTGAGTCTTCGGTTTGCCGCGCAGCTTCTTGACGGCTTCGTTCAGTGTCAGCCCTTTGACCGCGGTGTCATCGATTTTGACGATGAGGTCACCGGTTTTCAGCCCGGCACGTGCGGCTGGCGTATCTTCGATCGGCGCGATGACTTTGACGAAGCCATCTTCCATGCCCACTTCGATGCCCAGCCCGCCAAACTCGCCGTGGGTACCGACCTGCAGTTCCTTGAACGCCTCCGCGTCCAGATAGGTCGAGTGCGGATCCAGGTTGGACACCATGCCCGAGATGGCATTGTTGATCAGTTTCTTGTCTTCGACCGGCTCAACATAGCCCTGTTTGATGGCGTTGAAAACTTCGGCGAAGGTCCGCAGGTCCTGGATCGGCAGGCCGGTGGTCTGGCTTTGAGTGGTTGACGCCGGTGCGGAAGCTTTCTCGGCAAATGCCGGGAGCTGAAGAGCAATCAGGACACCGGCCACCACGCCGGCCACACCAACGCCCGTCGTTCGTACCCAGCCATATAGGGCTTTGTGGGTTGGGTGATCGTTTGGCGGTAATGGGGTCGGCATAATGAGGGTCCTGTCGTCCTTGCGTACGATGCAGTGGTTATTTTTTTGCGGCTTGCTGGGCCACGGCGGCGGCAGCAGCGGCGGCGGCATCCTGGTCACCCAGGTAGTAACTGCGGATGGGTTTCAGTGTCTCGTCGTCCAGTTCGTAGACGAGTGGGATGCCCGTCGGAATATTGAGTTCGACGATGTCGGCATCCGAAATGTTATCGAGGTATTTGACCAGCGCACGGATCGAGTTGCCGTGGGCCGCCACGATGACGCTCTTGCCCGACTTGACGGCCGGGGCAATGGTGTCTTCCCAGAACGGGACGAAGCGGGCCACCGTGTCTTTCAGACACTCGGTGAGCGGCAGTTCTTTTTCAGCAAGACCCGAGAATTTTTCGGCATAGCGGGCATCAAAACGCGGGTGACGCGGATCATCAAATTCCAGCGCAGGTGGCGGGGTGTCATAGCTGCGGCGCCAGACCAGTACTTGGTCGTCGCCGTACTTGGCAGCGGTTTCAGCCTTGTTCAGCCCTTGCAGGGCGCCGTAGTGACGTTCGTTGAGACGCCAGTTCCGCTGGATCGGAATCCACAGGCGGTCCATTTCTTCCAGCGCCAGCCACAGAGTGCGCATGGCGCGCTTGAGTACCGACGAGAAGGCCTGGTCGAATTCGAAGCCGGCTTCCTTCATCAGGCGGCCGGCCTGCTTGGCTTCTTCGATGCCTTTTTCGGTCAGATCAACGTCGGTCCAACCCGTGAAGCGGTTTTCCTTGTTCCAGGAGGATTCGCCGTGGCGCAGCAGCACAATTTTTTTCATGGTGAGATTTCCGTTCATCCGATATAAATGAATCAATCCGCTATTCTATAATGCCGGAGGCGCTGACTCTAGCGGCCAAGCCCCTGACTTTGTATTTTCTGGAAAAAACATGGATTTCTTCTTGCAGCCCCTCAATATCGGTTTGTTGCTGATTGCGCTGGTCTCCGGCGCCCTACTGGTGCGCCAGACCATCAATCCCGGTGGTAAAAGCGTGTCGCCGCAGGTGGCTATTGCCCTGAAGGACAAAGAGGGAGGCATCCTTGTGGATGTGCGGGAGGAGCACGAAGTCGCTGTAGAACACATTCAGGGTAGCCTGTTTATTCCGCTCAAGACGCTGCCATCCCAGCTGGCTAAACTGGAAAAATACCGTAAGAAGCCCGTGGTGGTCGTATGCGCAGCGGGTCGCCGTTCGGCCGCCGGTTGCCAGATTCTGAGTAAGGCGGGTTTTGAAGATGTGTCGCAGATTGACGGTGGTATCCAGGCCTGGGAAAAGGCCGGTTTGCCGCTAAAGCGGGGCAAAGCTCCGGTCAAGGCTTAAGGAGTCGTCATGCCCAAGGTTCTGATGTACAGCACCGCCGTCTGCCCGTATTGCGTGCGTGCAGAACAGTTGTTAAATAGCAAAGGGGTGACCGAGATTGAAAAAATCCGCGTTGACCTGAATCCAGAAGCGCGCGAGACGATGATGGTGCGCACAGGTCGTCGCACCGTGCCACAGATTTATATCGGCGATACCCATATCGGCGGGTTTGATGATTTGGCAGCACTAGACCGTGCGGGTGGTCTTGACCCGCTGTTGAAGTAGTTTTGATTGTTTTTTTAAGGGTAAACCATGGCTGACAATGAACAAATGACCGACCAATCTGCTGCTGCCGACCAGGTGCCGGCGCAACCGATGTTCGCAATCGAAAAACTGTACGTTCGCGATATGTCGCTGGAAGTACCGGCGGGTGCCGAAGTATTTCTGCAGCAGCAGGCCCCGGAAGTGGGCGTGCAGTTCAAGACCGGTTTCAACCAGCTCGCCCCGGATGCTTTTGAAGGCATTCTGCAGGTCACCGTGACGGCCAAGGCCGACAACAAGGTGTATTTCCTGATTGAAGTGCAGCAGGCCGGTATTTTCCGTGTGTCCGGTATTCCGGAAGAAGCTCTGCAACCGTTCCTCGGTTCAGCCATTCCGAATGTGCTCTTCCCGTATGCCCGTGAAGCGGTTTCTGACGCTTCGACCCGTGCCGGTTTTCCGCCGGTAGTGTTGCAGCCAGTCAATTTCGATGCCATGGCGCAACAGTCGGCAGAAGCCACGGCCAACGAGGTGAGTGAAGTCGAAGCACCGGCGACGGTGCAGTAATTTTCCGCATCGGTGATTGAGAGTTTCCGCATGAGTCAGACGATGCTAACCGGCCAGAAACTGGCTGTCCTGGCGGCGGGTGCCTGGGGTACGGCGCTGGCCGCCAACTGGGCGCAGCGCCATCAGGTGACGATCTGGGCGCGTGAGCCCGAGGTCGTTGCGGATATCAATACCGATCACATCAATCATCGCTTCCTGCCTAATATTCCGTTGCCGCTGGCGTTACGCGCTACGGGCGATCTGGCAGAGGTGCAGGGAGCCGATGTGCTGGTGCTGGCAACCCCGGTGGCTGGGTTGCGCGTGACACTCGAAGCGCTGAAAGCACGCTACGGTGCGATGCCGTTGCCCCCGCTGGTCTGGGTGTGCAAAGGTTTCGAACCCCGGACCGGCTTGTTGCCGCATCAGGTGGTGCGCGATGTTCTGGGGGGTGTACCGGCCGCCGCCTTATCCGGCCCCAGTTTTGCCCAGGAAGTGGCCAAGGGCTTGCCAGCGGCAGTGACGCTGGGCTCTGCGGATCTGGCATTGGCCGAGCGACTCGCCGAGAGTCTGCACACACCGAGCCTGCGCTTGTATGCGTCCGGCGATGTGGTGGGGGTCGAAGTCGGTGGCGCGGTAAAGAATGTGCTGGCCATTGCGACCGGCATTGCCGATGGCCTGGGCTTGGGGCATAACGCCCGTGCGGCGCTCATGACCCGGGGTCTGGCCGAGATTGGTCGTTTGTGCGAACGGCTCGGTGGTCAGCGTGAAACCTTGATGGGTCTGGCCGGGTTGGGCGATCTGATTTTGACCTGCACCGGGGATTTATCGCGCAATCGTCAGGTAGGTCTGGCGCTGGGTTCGGGCAAAACGCTGGAAGAAACCCTGGAGTCGCTCGGTCATGTTGCCGAAGGCGTGGGTACGGCCAGAGAAGTGGCGCGGCTTGCTACCGAATTGCAGGTGGACATGCCGATTGCCCAAGCCGTGGCAGCCGTGATTCGGGGCGACCTCAAAGCACGCGATGCCGTCGGCCAGCTGATGAACCGGGCCCAACGCGCCGAGTGATTGAACCGCCGAAGGCGGCGGTGCCCCGCGGCTTCAGCCGGCTTTGTCCTACTGCGCGCCGCAGAAGCCGTTCTGCCGCCAGATTTCGAAGGCCACGATGGATGCCGAGTTGGCGAGGTTCAGGCTGCGAATACCTGGCCGCATCGGGATGCGTAGCCGGTGATTCTGGTCAAAGGTCGCCAGTAATTCTGCCGGCAAGCCTTTGGTTTCGCAGCCCATGACGATGACGTCATCCGGTCGAAAGCAGACTTCATGGTACGGCCGACTGCCTTTGGTGGTCATGGCGAAGAAGCGGCGTGGGTGGGTGGCATCGGCCAGGGCCGTCATGCAGGCCGTCCAGTCATTGTGAACGTGCATAAAGGCCTGGTCGTGATAATCCAGACCGGCGCGACGTAATGATCGATCATCCACATCAAATCCGAGCGGTCGTACCAGATGCAACTCAAAGCCGGTTGCGGCAGACACGCGAATCAGATTACCCGTGTTGGGGGGGATTTCCGGGTTGACCAGGATGATGGCAGGGCGGCGAGTTGGTGGTGTCATGGGATAGGCGTCTCAGGATTCGGGCGTGCGGGCCAGTACGGCAACATCAATCTGGCGTGCGCCAGCGTAACGCAGTGCGTCGGCACAGGCCGACAGACTGGCACCGGTGGTCAGCACATCGTCGATCAGCAGAATGCGCTGACCGTTCAATGCGCGGGTGCAAGCAAAGGCACCCCGTAAATTGGCCCAGCGGGCTTCCCGCCCCAGACCGGCCTGGGATGGGGTGTCGTGAATCCGCATCAGATGCGCCGCGGACCACGGGCGCCGGAGCGCTTTTGCTGTGTGTCGTGCAATTTCTGCTGCCTGGTTGAAGCCGCGTGCCTTGAGCCGGCTAGGATGCAGCGGCATAGGGAGTATCAGATCCGGTATGCCATCCCCCGTTGCTTCCCAGCGGGCTTGCAGGGTTGCCGCAAGATGGTTGCCGAAGAAGGCACCAAGGTACAGATGGTGTCCGTATTTGAAATCACGAATCAGGCTATCAATGGGAAACGCATAAGACCAGACTGCCGTGGCGGTATCAAAACGTGGTTGGTGATGCTGGCAATCGGGGCATTTCGAGGGGACTGGGGCGTGAGCGCGCTCTGTGTCACGAGGCTCGAGCGGGAGCGCGCAGCGCGGACATGTTTGACCGGTTAGCCGGGGAAGCCCGGCTGCACAGGCCTGACAGACCGGAGCGTTACCGCTGGGCAGACTGCACAGCACACAATTCTGGGGCAGTACGGTGTTTGCCAGATGACGGCCGGCTAAGCGCAGCCATTCCCACAGGCCGCGGGGCGGTTGGGTATTCTGGTCTGGCGCGAAGGCATTCATGGGGTGGCGTCGGTTAGTCAGGCGAGGATTAAAGGCTTCGGGCATAATTATGCCTTTACAAAGCAATTAACCTCCATGTGTGGGGTCCCCTATGCAAACTGAGCAAACAGAGACGATTCCCCTGAATTTTGTACCGCCGCGCCAAAAAAATCATAATACAGCGGCCGCTTCAGGTACGGGCCGCTGGTCCACCGACGCGGTACTCGAACTGATCGAGCTGCCTTTCATGAGCCTGCTGGCCAAGGCGCATGCCGTTCATGCCGAACACTTTGACGAAAATGCCGTACAGCGTTCGACCCTATTGTCGATCAAGACGGGTGGCTGTTCCGAAGACTGCGGTTACTGTTCGCAGTCGGCACGGTACGACACAGAGGTTGGCCGTGAAGCGCTGATGTCCAAAGAGGATGTGATGACTGCCGCCAGAGCGGCCAAAGCGGCCGGTTCGTCGCGCTTCTGTATGGGCGCTGCCTGGCGTGGTCCGAAAGACAAGGATCTCGATCAGGTCGTCGATATGGTGCAGGAAGTCAAATCCCTGGGCCTGGAAACCTGCGTCACGCTCGGCATGCTGAAGCCGGGACAGGCTGAAAAGCTGGCGACTGCCGGGCTAGACTATTACAACCACAATCTGGATACGGACTCAGCCTACTATAGCGAAGTGATCAGCACGCATACGCATGAAGATCGGCTGGATACGCTGGATCGTGTGCGCCAGGCAGGGATTCATGTGTGTTCCGGTGGCATCGTTGGCATGGGTGAGAACCGTAAGAATCGCGCGGCACTCATTGCCCAGTTGGCCAATCTAGACCCGGTGCCGGATTCGGTGCCGATCAATAATCTGGTGCCGATTCCCGGAACGCCCATGGCGGGCGTGGATCCCGTCGATGGTATCGAGTTTGTGCGCATGATTGCCGCTGCCCGCATTACGATGCCGACGTCTTGGGTGCGTTTGTCGGCCGGCCGTCAGGAAATGTCGGATGAGTTGCAGGCACTGTGCTTCTTCGCTGGTGCCAATTCCATTTTCTACGGGGAACAACTGCTGACAACAGGCAACCCTGACACCTCGCGCGATCAGATGCTGTTCGCCACCTTGGGTCTGAAAGGCGTCTGATGCCAATGGGGGCTGCTCCCCCTGCTTTGTCTGCCGCCCGGTTCCGCAAAAACCGGATCAGACACGCCTTTGACCGGGTGGCACCCGCGCTGCCCGGCAATGACTTTCTCTACCGGGAAATGGCCCGGCGGATGTCGGAACGCCTGGATATGGTGCGGCTAGAGCCGCAATGCATTCTGGATGCCGGCTGCGGTCTGGGCGCGGATCGCCTGACGCTCGCCCAGCGTTACCCGGATGCCCTCTGGCTGGGCGTGGATCATAGCCTGGGCATGCTGCATGCCGGGGCGGCAACGGATCGGGCAGCGACAGGTTTCCTGCAGCGCTTGCTCAGTCCGGTGCGTCCATCCAGAGCGCTGCGGGTTGCCGGTGATCTGAATGCCTTGCCGCTGGCGGCACAGCAGGTAGATCTGGTCTGGTCCAATGCCGCGTTGCACTGGCTGGATGATCTCCCGGGTGCCATGCAGGAATTCAATCGTGTCCTGCGTGTGGGTGGGCTGCTCATGTTCAGCCTATTCGGTCCGGATACCCTGAAGGAATTACGGGTTGCCGTGCAGGCGACCGCGGCGGCGGCTGATGCAGGACGCGTGCAACCCTTTGTTGATATGCACGATGTGGGCGATATGCTCGTACATGGTGGTTTTTCAGATCCGGTCATGGATATGGAAACCCTGACTCTGACCTATGCCGACCCCTGGCAGGCGCTTAAGGAGTTGAAGGCAACGGGGTCGTGTGATGCCACGCATGTTGCCGTGCACGGTTTGACGGGTCGCCAGTTCTGGTCTCGTGTGATTGATCACTGGCCGCGCAATCGTGACGGACGTTACACGTTGACCTTTGAACTGGTGCAGGGCCACGCCTGGAAGGCTGCGCCGAGGCAGCATGAGGATGGCCGTGCCGTCGTGAATTTCATGCCGAGGCCGGCCCATCCGCGTCGATGAGTACACCGATGACTGAGGGGCTTTTTCGGGCAATTGAAATCGCCTGGCGCTGCACGGACCCTGCCGCCAAGTGTGCCGCTGTGGATGCCCTGATTCCGGCGTATCTGGGCTTGAGCCTGGCGTCGAATGGGGCGTCGTTGGCGACAAGTATCGCCCCCGACTGCGCTCAGGTTGGGCGCCCTGAAAAACCAGTCTGTGTGTCACCAGCAGCGCTGCCGTTTCGTAAAGCGGTCGATCCGGCAGGGCGAGCGGCATTACTGCACGCCATTGCCCACATCGAGTTTAACGCCATCAATCTGGCACTGGATGCCGCCTGGCGTTTTAGTAATCTGGGGCCGGTTTTTGTGCGGGATTGGTTAGGGGTTGCCATTGAAGAGGCTTACCATTTCAGTCTGATCCACGACCGTCTTGCTACGTTAGGGTACCGCTATGGTGATTTACCGGCGCATGCAGGGCTCTGGCAATTGGCAGAGCAGACAGCGACGGATGTGCTCGCTCGTATGGCACTGGTGCCCCGGTTGATGGAAGCGCGCGGGCTGGATGCGATGCCGCCGATTTTCAGAGCGTTTCAGGGCATTGGCGATAAAGCGACTTTGCGGGTGCTGTCAGTCATTGCGCGTGACGAAGTCCGCCATGTCGCGCTCGGCGACGCGTGGTTTCGCCGGTTATGCGCGCAGCAGGCCTTGCCCGTGGTGGCGACCTATCAACGCCTGATGACCACCTATGAGGCGCCTTGGCCAAGGCCGCCGCTGAATGAAGCCGCAAGACGAGCCGCCGGGTTCGATGAGGTGGAGCTGGCGTTATTGCGGGCGCATTAAGGCGATCGGCAATAAAAAAGGCAGCCTGCAGGCTGCCTTTTTGCAAAGCGTTGGAGAATTACTGACGCAGACCCGCAGCGTATTCGGCCACAGCAGCCATTTGCTTGTCGGTCATTTTGGCAGCGATCATACGCATCATGCCTTCCGGATCGTTGGCACGGACGCCATCGCGGAACTGTTGCAGCTGGGCAACGATGTATTCCGGATGCTGACCGGCAAGTGCCGGGTACTGAGCGGGTAGGCCCGAGCCAGCCACGCCATGGCAACCGGAGCAGGCCGGAATGCCCTTCTTCATGTCGCCGGCGCGCCACAGGGTGCGGCCTTCGGTGGCCAGCTTTTCATCCTTGGCAACCGCCGGCTTCAGCGTCTGCTTCGAAAAGTACTGGGCCAGGGCCTTCATTTCATCAGCAGAGAGCGGTGCGGCCATACCATTCATCACCGCGTTCTGGCGCAGCGCCGGCTTGCCATCGGCCGAACCCTTGAAGTTGTTGAGCTGCTTGAGCAGATAAGAAGCGTGTTGGCCAGCCAGATTCGGGTTGGCCGGAATGCTGCTGTTGCCGTCGGCGCCGTGACAGGCAGCACATACTTTGGTGGCAATAGCGGCAGCATCAACGTTAGCGGCGGCATTGGCGGCGGCGGGAGCGGCCGGCTCAGCAGCCAGAGCCAGGGCGCTGACCAGAGCGGTCAAGGCGAATGCGACAACACGGATCATGTCCACACTCCTAAGAGAATTGGTAGTGGCTCGTAACGAGCAACAGGGGAATAAATTGATTAAGGCTGCTATTCTAATACAACCTGAACGAGGCGTCCTGTGTCTAATTCCCAAACTTTAAAATCTTCCACAAAAACATCCGCCAAAGCGACCCCCAAAAAATCGGGTGCGCCTGCCGGGAAAGTGCTTAAACAGCCGGCAACCGGCCCGGTAGCCCCTAAAAATCCGGGGCATGACCATCCCTTTCCGCGTACCGAGTTTCTGACGACTGTCGCCCGCCTGCGCGATACGCCGGGCGATGCCGTGGCCGAGGTGGCTTTTGTGGGCCGTTCCAACGCCGGTAAATCATCGGCAATTAACACATTGGCCGGTAAAACACGCCTGGCTTATGTCTCCAAGACGCCTGGCCGTACCCAGCATCTGAACTATTTTTCGGTGGCGCCGGATCGTTACTTTGTCGATTTGCCCGGCTACGGTTTCGCCAAGGTGCCTGAAGATGTGCGCAAGCAGTGGGATACCCTTCTCGGGCCCTATCTGCAGACTCGCGAGCAGCTCAAGGGTCTGGTGGTGATCATGGATAGCCGCCGTCCGCTGACCGATATGGATTGGCAGATGCTGGAATGGTTTGCGCCGACAGGGCGGCCCGTACACGTGCTGTTGTCGAAAGCCGATAAGCTGAGCCGCCAGGAACAGACCAAAATGCTGCGCGGCGTGAAGGCCGATTTAGCGGATCTAGGTTGCCCGGTCAGTGTGCAGCTCTTTTCCAGCCTCAAGCGTACCGGGGTGGCCGAGGCGGCATCCGTACTGAAACACTGGCTGGGCCTGTGCGACAATATTGCTCAATCAATGAGTTCTGATGATGCCGGCACAGCGCCTGATGCGGCTGTTGCGGCAATTGATGTGGATAGAAATCATGACGAATAAAGCCGGTTTTCCCTGGGTGCGCCCACGTCGTGTGCGGGTAGACGACGCCACGCGCCGCCTGGTGCGGGAGCATCATCTGACCGCGGATGATCTGATTTATCCCGTGTTCGTGCGCGAAGGCACGGGCGTTGAGGAAGCCATCGGCTCCATGCCTGGCGTGCATCGCTATTCGCCGGATACCCTGCTGGCCCACCTGGAGGAGGTGGTGGCGCTGGGGATTCCCGCGATTGCGCTCTTCCCGGTCATTGATGTTGCCCTCAAAACGCTAGATGGCCGGGAAGCGGCCAATCCGGAAGGGCTGGTGCCGCGCGTGGTCAAGGCCGTTAAAGCGCGTTTCCCCGACCTGGCCGTGATTACCGATGTGGCGCTCGATCCCTATACCTCGCATGGTCAGGATGGCATCATCGACGATAACGGTTATGTGCTTAACGACATCACGCTCGACATGTTGGTGCAGCAAGCCGTGATGCAGGCTGGCGCCGGTGTCGATATGGTGGCACCTTCCGACATGATGGACGGGCGTATCGGTCGCATACGTGCCGCGCTGGAAGCGGCTGGTCATGTGAATACCCGCATCATGGCCTATAGCGCCAAATACGCGTCAGCGTTCTACGGCCCGTTCCGTGATGCCGTCGGTTCGGCCGGCCAGCTGGGCAAGGGCAACAAGATGACCTATCAGATGGACCCGGCCAACACCAACGAAGCGCTGCATGAAGTGGCGCTGGATCTGGCCGAAGGGGCGGACATCGTGATGATTAAACCGGGCATGCCCTATCTGGATATCGTGCGCCGGATCAAGGACGAGTTTGCGCGGCCGACCGCCGTGTATCAGGTGAGTGGCGAATACGCCATGCTCAAGGCGGCGGCGCAGAACGGCTGGCTCGATGAGCAGAAGGTTGTGCTGGAAAGCCTGCTGGCTTTCAAGCGTGCCGGTGCCGATATGATTCTGACTTACTTTGCGCCACAGGCCGCGCGCTGGCTCCAAGCCACCCAATGACGTAAGTCCGTGACGCTGCGCAGCTTGTGGTCCACCCACGGGCTGTTGCGCAGCGTGCGCGTCACCCACAGGGTATGCATGCCCAGGCGCTTGGCCATGACCAGATTGGCCAGGCTGTCTTCGACCATGATGCATTGCCCAGCTTTGACGCCTTCTTTTTGCAGTAGCTTCAGAAAGCCGCTACGCAGAGGCTTGGGCTGGAAGCCAAAGGATTCCACGGTATAAATGGCATTAAACAGCGGTAGTAAGCCCGTCAGACGCAGGATGTCATGGGTGTAGCGGCGTGGCGCGTTGGAAAAGATGATGCGTCTGCCCGGCAGATCTTTGAGCGTTTGCGCCAGCGCCGGTGCGGTGATGATCAGCGCGCCGAGATCGTCGAAATTGTGCGTCTGATCCAGAAAGTGATGCGGATCGACCCCGTGGTGGCGAATCAGACCGAGTAGCGTGGCGCCATAACGTTGCCAGTAATGCTGGCGCAGCGCGGTTGCTGCGGCATGATCGAGCGCCAGATGGCGCTCGATATAGGCCGTCATCGCCCGATTAATCTGCGGGAAGATGTGCGGCGTGGCATGGTGCAGGGTGTCGTCCAGGTCGAACACCCAGATGGGGTTTCGATCCGTGGATCGAGCCATGACGGTGCAGCCAGCGATCAGGCGGATTTGATCATCGTGCCCACCCCATGCTGCGTCAGGATTTCCAGCAGCAAGGCGTGCGGTACACGGCCATCGATGATGTGCACACCCTTCACACCATTACGGGCGGCATCAAGCGCTGACGAGATCTTCGGCAGCATACCGCCCGAGAGGGTGCCATCGGCAACCATGTCGTCGATATCCCGGGGAGTCAGACCGGTGAGTAGGTTGCCGGCTTTGTCCAGAACGCCCGGCGTGTTGGTCAGCAGCACCAGCTTCTCGGCACCCAGGACTTCGGCCATCTTGCCGGCGACGACGTCCGCATTGATGTTGTAGGTTTCACCATCGGGGCCATAGCCAATCGGTGCGATGACCGGAATGAAGGCACCCGACACCAGGTGATGCACGATCGACGGATCAATCTGCTGAATATCGCCAACCAGCCCAATGTCGATCAATTCTGAAGGATTGCCCTGTTTGGGCAGCATGAGGCGCTTGGCGCGAATCAGGCCGGCATCTTTGCCGGTCAGGCCGACTGCTTTGCCGCCGTTATGGTTGATCAGTGCAACGATTTCCTTGTTCACGGCACCGCCGAGCACCATTTCAACCACGCTCATGGTTTCGGCATCCGTCACCCGCATGCCCTGAATGAACTCGCCCTTTTTGCCGACCTGCGTCAGCATCTGCTCGATTTGTGGACCACCGCCGTGGACCACCACCGGGTTCAGACCGACGAGTTTGAGGAGCACCACGTCATTGGCGAAGGATTGCTTGAGGCTCTCTTCCGTCATGGCATTGCCGCCGTATTTCACGACAATGGTCTTGCCATGGAAGCGTTTGAGGAAAGGCAGGGCTTCGGCCAGGACTTTGGCTTCGAGGGCGATGTTCTCGTGCGCTTGAGCGAGGGTCATATCAAATCCGTCGGTCAGAAAATAGGAATATGGTTGGCGGCGATTGTAGCGAGCATGGGCATCTTCGCAAAGTCTTATGACCGGCCGATGACCGGAAGTTGCAGAATTGCCTCGCGGTTGCTGGCGGAAAAGCAGGCGGCCGCAGCCTCATTATGGGCAACCCAGCGCCAGGCGCGATGTTCGTCGGGGCTGATGCGGATATCGCATACGGCAGGCAGGCATACGGAAAAAACGCGCTCTCTGTTGTGCGTGACATCCGGCGCATAGCGATGCCGCCATTCTGGCATGATCTCGTACACGTTCTCGCCTGGCCACGCCAGCAGATCTGCCGCTGACAGGGTGAGGCCGGTTTCTTCGTGGACTTCTCGCAGCGCAGTTTCGGTCAAGCTTTCACCGGCTTCGCGGCTACCGGTGACCGATTGCCAGTAACCGGGGTGTTTGGCGCGCTCCAGTAACAAAACCTGTAAGTCGGGGGTGTAGATGACCACCAGGACCGATTCCGGGCGTTTGTATGCCGTGGCCATGGACGTCAGAATCAGCCGATCATGGGGAGCAAGGCCACGCCATCCCCACGCAGTCCGATAAATGCCCAGAAAGGCACTTCCTGGCCCTGCCAGTGATGACAGGCCCCTTGCAGGGCTTCGAGCAGCTTGTGTACCCCAGTGGGGTCAGACGCAATCAGATTGTCGGCATCTTCAATGAGTAGCACATAGCCAGTGGCCGGCAACCACGAGAAGTCACTCAGCATTTCCGACAGATCATCCAGGTGCGCACCTTCATGTGCCGGGCACAGGGTGGCCCGGGTCAGGATCTCCAGCGCATCGGCCATGCGGGGAGTTTCCCGCAGAGGAACAAGAATCAGCTCCAGATCGGCCTGACGGCAGGCCTCGGGGAGTGCTTCAATGCCGCCGGGCGTCAGGTGGTAAACCCCCGCCCGCTCGGAGTCTTCGAGCAGGCGGGCGAACGCAGCGGGGTTCACGCGGTCTTTCGGTCAGGCTGCCGGTGCTTTGGCAGCGTCGGTCGGTGCCGGTTGGCGCAGACGGATGTGTAGTTCGCGCAGTTGCTTCTCATCGACATCCGACGGTGCATTGGTCAGCAGACACTGGGCACGCTGGGTTTTCGGGAACGCAATGACGTCGCGGATCGATTCGGCACCGGTCATCATGGTGACAATGCGATCCAGACCGAAGGCCAGGCCACCATGCGGCGGTGCGCCGTACTTCAGGGCGTCGAGCAGGAAGCCGAATTTGATCTGGGCTTCTTCTTCGCCGATACCGAGCGCTTCGAACACCGTTTGCTGCACATCGGCGCGGTGGATACGGACCGAGCCACCACCGATTTCCCAGCCATTCAGCGCCAGGTCGTAGGCCTTGGCCAGGCATTTGCCCGGGTCGGTCGTCAGCAGAGCAATGTGATCATCCTTCGGGCTGGTGAACGGATGGTGACAGGCCGTCCAGCGCTTGTCGTCCTCGTCGTATTCGAACATCGGGAAATCGACGACCCAGAGCGGTGCCCAAGTCACGCCGGTCATAAAGTTCTTTTCATGGCCGATCTTGACGCGCAGCGCGCCGAGGGCATCGTTGACGACCTTGGTCTTATCGGCGCCGAAGAAAATCAGATCGCCACTCTGGGCACCTGTACGTTCGATAATCGTCTTGAGCGAGGCTTCATGCAGGTTCTTGACGATCGGCGATTGCAGACCGGTTTCGTTGATCTGGCTGGCATCGTTCACCTTGATGTACGCCAGGCCGCGGGCACCGTAAATGCCGACGAACTTGGTGTACTCGTCAATCTCACCACGCGAGAGGGATGCACCACCCGGGATACGCATGGCGGCCACACGGCCACCGGTGGTTGCCGGGCCGCTGAATACCTTAAACGCTACATCGGCAACCGCATCCGTCACATCGGTCAGTTCCAGCGTGACGCGCAGATCGGGTTTGTCCGAACCGAAACGGGCCATGGCTTCGCCATAGCTCATCCGTGGGAACGGGTTTGGTAGATCCACCTCCATGGCATCCTTGAAGACATAGCGGATCATGCCTTCCATCAGGCCCATGATCTCTTCTTCGCTCAGGAACGATGTTTCGATATCAACCTGGGTAAATTCAGGCTGACGGTCGGCACGCAGATCTTCGTCGCGGAAGCATTTGACGATCTGGTAGTAACGGTCGAAGCCAGCCACCATGAGCAGCTGCTTGAACAGCTGCGGCGACTGGGGCAGGGCAAAAAACTGGCCCGGATGGACGCGCGACGGGACCAGGTAATCACGCGCACCTTCCGGTGTCGATTTGGTCAGCATGGGCGTTTCGATATCGATGAAACCGTTGTCATCAAGGTAGCGGCGGAAGGCACGTGCGACGCGATAACGCAATTGCAGATTCTTCTGCATGGCCGGGCGGCGCAGATCGATGACACGGTGTGTCAGGCGTACGTTTTCCGACAGGTGCTCTTCATCGACCTGGAACGGGGGGGTGACGGCTGCGTTGAGCACCTCGATCTCATGGCAGAGCACTTCAATGCCGCCCGAGGCGAGCGAGGTGTTTTCGGTGCCGGCCGGACGTGGGCGCACTTTACCGGTGATCTTCAGGCAGAACTCACCACGCACATCCTCGGCAATCTTGAACATCTCGGCACGATCCGGGTCACACACGACCTGGGCCAGACCGCTGCGGTCACGCAGGTCGATAAAGATCACGCCACCATGGTCACGGCGGCGATGTGCCCAGCCACATAGGGTGACGATCTGTTCGTTGAGCGAAGGGTTGAGGTCGCTACAGTAGTGAGTACGCATGAGGTGTCTTGCTTTTCTTCAGGGTGGAAATCAGTCGCCGACATAAGTGTCTGCCTGCGGGGCATCCAGCTTCGTCGTCAGCGTTTTGGGCGCGGTGGGCGCAACGACGCCCATCGAAATCAGATATTTGAGGGCATCTTCCACCGACATGTCGAGTTCGACGACATCGGCTTTAGGCACCATCAGGAAAAAACCGGAGGTCGGATTCGGCGTCGTCGGGACGTACAGGCTGACCATATTCTGGCCCAGGTGCTCGGCGATTTCGCCGCCCGGCGTGCCAGTCAGAAAACCGATCGTCCAGCTGCCCTGGCGCGGGTACTGGACCAGCACGGCTTGGCGAAAGGCCTGCCCCGAAGGGGAAAAAACGGTGTCTGAAATCTGTTTGACGCTCTGGTACACCGAGCGAACGACTGGAATGCGATGCAGCAGGGCTTCCCACCAGCGTACCAGGCGCTGGCCGATAAAGTTGGCCGTCAGCAGGCCGGTGACAAAGACCACCAGCAGTGTGAGTAGTGCACCGATGCCGGGCAGATGAAAGCCGAGCAGGGCTCGTGGCTGCCAGGCAGCTGGGAGCAGCATGATGGATTGATCCATCAGTCCCAGAATGAATGAGAGCACCCAGATCGTGATGCCGAGCGGCGCCCAGATCAGTAGGCCGGTAATGAAGTAGCGTTTCATCGGTTCGCCGCACAGCGGCAGATAAGTTCCAAACCCTTGATTATAGCGGACTCTGGGCGATTTCTGTAGGCCGCGTTAAAGCACGTTGCCCAGTTGGAAGATCGGCAGATACATCGCAATGACCATACCGCCGATGAGCAGGCCCAGAATGACCATGAGTAGAGGCTCCAGCAAGTTGCCGAGCATGCTGACGGTGTCGCTCACCTCTTGCTCGTAAATGCCCGCAACCTTATTCAACATCTGATCCAGAGCGCCGGATTCTTCGCCGACAGCCACCATCTGCACCACCAGGGGTGAAAAGACGGCGTGAGACTGAAGGCTGGCAGACAGGCTGACACCCTGTTGCAATTGCCGATGAATTTTCTGCGAGGCCATCGCAAAACTGCGGTTACCAGCACTCTGACCCGCGGGAAGCAGGGCATCAAGCACAGGAATGCCAGCGCCGATCAGGCTACAAAGGGTTTGGCTCCAGCGAGCCAGCGCGGCTTGCTGCAGAAGACGCCCTATGCCCGGTAAGCGAAGCAGCCAGCGATCCGTCTGTGTTTGCCAGACTGAATTTTTAGACCAGCGGTGATAGAGCAGCCAGATGAGGCCGCCGCTGAGGGCCAGCATAGACAGGCCATAGGTCTGTAGGGTTTGTGCCCCATCCAGCAGTAATCGGGTTGCCCAGGGTAGGGTGGCACCAAAGCTGCTGAAGGTGCTTTCGAACGCCGGGACGACCAGCGTGAGCATCAGAATCGTGACAATGAAGGCAATCCCCAGAATAGCGACCGGATAAGCCAGTGCGCTGCGGACACGGCCACGGATGGCCAGCATTTTTTCGCGATAGATGGCAATCCGTTCCAGCATCACGTCCAGCAGCCCGGCCTGCTCACCGGCGGAGACGAGCGCACAAGTTAATGCATCGAACAGATCGGGATGCTGCTGCATGGATTGGGCGAGACTTCGCCCCATCTGCAAATCGGTGCGCATGTCTAACAGGACACGGTTCATCGCGGCAAACTCCTGGCCCTTGGCCAGGACTTCCAGCGCCGATAGTAGCGGGATACCGGCGTGAATCAGCGTAGCCATCTGGCGTAGCACCAATGTGACGATTTTGTCCGGAATGCGCGGCGTCATGCCCCAGGGGCGTTGAATGCGGGTCGGGGTGATACCGCGCCGACGCAGCTCAACCCGAGCCCGCACTTCGCTGGTGGCGTTAATGTCGCCATTGAGCTGGGCGCCATTCTGGGAAAACCCAGACCACTGATAGCGTCGAGTTCGCCCGGTATCAGCCATCGATGTTGGCGCTGATTGGCGTTTCGGTTTCGGCCAGGATCTCGGTCAGCGATGTTAGACCAGCCCGAACTTTGGTCAACCCTGCCTGGCGCAGACTCTGAATACCATCCAGTTGGCATTGTCGTGCCAGATCGCTGGCGCTGCCACTGTGTAACATGATGTTCTGTAGTGCGCTGGTGACTGGCATGACTTCGAAAATCCCGATGCGGCCACGGTACCCGGTGCCATGACATCGGGGGCAACCGATTGGCTGGTAGAGTTGCCATGCGCCTTCGTTCAGTGCCCGGAGATCGGTGTCGCTAAATCCAGCGTCACGCAGCACCATCTCTGACAGGGTCACCGGTGTCCGGCAGTCACATAATCGGCGCACCAGGCGTTGGGCGATGACCAGCAAGACGCTGCCCGCCACGCTGTAATCCGGCAAGCCCAGTTGGCGTAAGCGCTCCAGGGTGGCGGGGGCTGAACGGGTATGCAGTGTGGAAAGAACGAGGTGGCCCGTTTGCGCGGCCTTGACAGCAATCTCGGCGGTTTCCGTATCGCGAATTTCGCCGACCATGAGGATATCCGGATCCTGTCGCATGAAGGCGCGAAGCGCAACAGCGAAACTAAGACCGGTCCGCTCATCAATGTTGACCTGATTGATCCCTTGCACTGGGATTTCCACCGGGTCTTCGACAGTAGCGATGTTGGTGCCGGTCTGATTGAGTTCGTTCAGGCAAGCGTACAGCGTGACGGTCTTGCCAGAACCCGTCGGGCCGGTGACCAGGATCATGCCGCTGGGCTGCTGAATGGCTTGCATCAGTTGTTTGAGTTGGCCAGGGGTGAGCCCGAGTTCATTGATCGATAAACGGGCATCTTGTCTGTCTAGAATGCGCAGTACGATTTTTTCACCATACAAGGTCGGCATGGTGCTGATACGCAGGTCTACCAGCGTCCCATCATCGGTGCGGGCGCGAAGCTGGCCGTCCTGTGGTAACCGTTTTTCGGCAATGTCGAGTTTAGCCAGAATCTTCAGACGGGATGCCACCATATCCTTAAAGTCGTCGGGTGGTGCTGTTTGTGGCTGCAGAATCCCGTCGATTCGGTAACGGATCCGATAGTTGTGCTCGTACGGTTCGAAATGAATATCTGATGCGCCGCGCTCAATGGCCACACTAAGTGTTTTCTGCAGAAAGCGGACAACGGGGGCATCTTCGATCTGTTGGTCGGCGACTGAGTTGTTCCGGCTGGGGTCGGCTCGGACGTTGGATGTGCGTTGCTCCGCACGTTCAGCCAAACGCGCCAGCATCTCAACATTGGCGACACAGGGATCGATTTCGAGGGCGGTCTGAAAGCGCAAGGTGCTGATGAGTTCATCATCGGTGGGATCTGCCATAGCAAGCTGCAAGCGCTTGCCATTCAGGTCAACAGCCAGATATCGGGGCGTCGGTGTGAGGTTGACCAGCGGTGCCCTGGACGCTGCGGCAGGCAACGCTGCGTCAAGACAGGGAACCCCGAAGGTATTGGCGATAAACTGCGTCAGGGATTTGCTGTCGATCAGCGCTGCAGTCACGAGCTCTGCCGGGAGGCTCGTTTGCCGCTGGTGGGCACGCTGCACGCAGCGTTCTATTGCCTGGGTGTCGGCGATGAGCCCGCTCTGGATCAGTGCGCGGGCCAGAATGCTCATGGTGCCCGATCGAGCAGAATTTCCAGGACGAATCGGCTACCGACATAGGCCAGGAGCAGCATGACAAAACCCGTGATGGTCCAGGCGGTGGCTTTGGCACCGCGCCACCCGCGCAGCCGTCGGCCAACAAGTAATGCGCCGAATATCACCCAGGATAGAAAGGCAAAAATAGTTTTATGATCCGCACGGATCCACTGGCCGTAGAATTGCTCGGAGACCAGCAGGCCGGTTGCCAGTGAGGCTGTGAGCAGTAAAAAGGCGATACCCAGCATGCGGAACAGCAGGTTTTCCATGCGCAGCAGTGGTGGAAAGCGCTGCTCGGTCGTCAGTTTGGCCGGGTGGTGCAAATCCCGTTCGGCGATCCATAGTAGGCAGGCCTGTAAGGTTGCCAGGAGGAATACCCCATATGCCAGCATGGCGAGGATAAAGTGGACCCGGAACAGCCAGGCATCGATGTGCACCAGCGGATGTTCAACCGGAAAGATCAGGGGTAGTAGCACACCCGCAGTGGCTGTCGGCAGAATCAGCGCCAGTAGGCCGCGTTGCTTGTAGGCCAGGCTTTCAAATCCATGCAGGAGCACGGCCAGCCAGAGAATGACCGATACCGTCAGCGCAAAGGAAAAACGGACGGTACCACCGCCGAACATGTCCAGATAGAGCGCGGCACCATGAACTGCGATCGCAAAGCCCAGTAAAGCCGGGGTCACCCCGGCCGAAGCCCTGTGCTGAGTGCCCGGTGCAAGGTGTTTGGCCAGCCGGGAAGCTGATTGACGAGCAACCTGATGCAATACTTGCCAGGTGAGAATGCCATAGGCAATGGCAGCAATGATCGTCAGGATCGTGGCGAGTGGAAAGGGAAGCGATACAATTGGAGACATAAGCTACATTTATATCACGTAGCCCTAACAAATGTCCGAGACTGATCAATGCTGGAAAATCTGACCCAACGCTTAAGCCGTGTGATGAAAACTATGCGGGGTGAAGCCCGCATGACCGAGGCTAATATTGGCGATGCCCTGCGCGAAGTACGTATGGCGCTGCTGGAGGCCGACGTGTCGTTGTCGGTGGTCAAGGACTTTGTCGCCCAGGTCAAGGAAAAAGCGCTGGGGACGGATGTCGTTGGTTCCCTGACGCCGGGCCAGGCATTTGTGGGTGTGGTGCACGATCAGCTCAAGCAGCTCATGGGCGAAGCCCAGGTGCCGCTGGCGCTGAATCAGCAACCGCCGGCGATTATTCTTATGGCGGGTTTGCAGGGCGCGGGTAAGACCACCACGGTCGGTAAGCTGGCGCGCTGGCTTAAGCAGCACCATAAGAAAAAAGTCATGGTCGTTTCCTGTGACGTCTACCGTCCCGCGGCCATTGAGCAGCTCAAGCACGTTGCGGGCCAGGTGGGGGCCGAATTCTTCCCGTCTTCACCGGATCAGAAGCCGCTGGAGATTGCGGCCGCCGCCGTGGATTGGGCCCGTAAACACCATGAAGAAGTCCTCATCGTTGATACGGCCGGTCGTCTGGCGATTGATCAGGCCATGATGGATGAGATCAAGGCATTGCACGCCCAGCTGAATCCGATCGAAACCCTGTTTGTGGTCGATGCCATGCTGGGCCAGGATGCCGTGAACACGGCCAAGGCCTTTAACGAAGCACTGCCACTCACCGGTGTTGTTCTGACCAAGCTGGATGGTGATGCGCGAGGGGGGGCGGCACTCTCGGTACGTGCCGTGACCGGCAAGCCGATCAAGTTTGTGGGTGTCGCTGAAAAACTTGATGGGCTGGAACCGTTTTACCCTGACCGAATGGCATCGCGCATCCTGGGGATGGGCGATATCCTGTCGCTGGTTGAAGCCGCCTCGCAGCAGGTGGATATGGGGCAGGCTCAGGCGATGGCCCAGAAGATCAAGTCGGGCAAAGGCTTCGATCTCAACGATTTTCGTGCCCAGGTCGCGCAGATGCGTCAGATGGGGGGGATGACCGCCTTGATGGACAAGCTACCGGCGCAGTTTGCCGAAGCCGCGGCGAAAATGCCGGCAGGGAGCGACGACAAAATGTCGCGTCAGATTCAAGGCATCATCGACAGCATGACGCCGAATGAGCGAACCAACCCCGAGCTGATCAAGGCCAGCCGCAAACGCCGAATCGCCACAGGGGCGGGGGTGCAGGTGCAGGACGTGAACCGCTTGCTGAATCAGTATGAACAGACGCAGAAGATGATGAAGCAATTCGGCAGCATGTTCAAAGGCAAGGGCGGCATGATGAAGATGATGCGAGGCGCTAAGTCGATGTTTGGCGGCAAGTTACCTTTTTGATTTATTGGGCCAGCGCTTTGCGCAGATAATCCACAACGCCTGCCCGATCAATCATCGTTGGTTCCGCATCGCGGCGGCCTTTGGCTTCGATCTGGCCTGCAGCCAGACCCTTTTCGCCAACCACCAGGCGCTGCGGAATACCAATCAATTCCATGTCGGCAAACATCACACCCGGGCGTTCGTTCCGATCATCCAGCAGTACGTCAAAACCGGCAGCGATGAGCTCTTCATAAAGCTCACTCGCAGCTTGTTGAATGGCCGGTGACTTGTGATAACCCATCGGAACGATCGCCACGGTGAACGGCGCGATGGCGGTCGGGAAGGCGATGCCTTTGTCGTCATGGTTTTGCTCGATGGCCGAACCCACGATACGGGTGACGCCGATACCGTAGCAGCCCATCTCCATCACTTCGTTTTTACCTTGCTCATTGAGGAAGGTGCAGCCCAAGGCTTCGGCATACTTGGTGCGCAGCTGAAAAATATGGCCGACTTCAATACCGCGCACAATTTCCAGTGTGCCTTTGCCGTCAGGCGATGGGTCACCACTCACCACGTTCCGGATATCGGCCACTTCCGGTTCCGGGAGGTCGCGGCCAAAGTTGGCGCCGGTCAGGTGCGTGTCGTAGGCGTTGGCACCGCAGGCAAAGTCTGCCATGACCGCAACACTGCGGTCAGCGATGACGCGGATGCCGGTTTCAATACCCACCGGGCCGATAAAGCCGGGGATGCAACCCAGCGCTTCTTTGACTTCATCTTCACGGGCAAAGCGGAAGTCGCCGATGCCGGTAATTTTGCCGGCTTTAATTTCGTTGAGTTCGTGGTCGCCGCGCAGCAGCAACAGGACGAGTTGGGCGCTTTCGCCTTCAGCCACTTCCGGCACGATGGCCAGGGTTTTAACCAGAGCGGATAAAGGGATGTTGAGTGCTTTGGCGACGTCCTCGCAACGCGATTGCTTGGGTGTGGCAACACGAACCAGCGGTGCGCTGGCTGATGGGCGTGTTGTTGCCGGTGCCAGGGCTTCTGCCAGCTCAACATTGGCCGCAAAGTCGGAGGTGGGGCAGAAGGCAATATCGTCTTCGCCCGAGTCGGCCAGCACGTGAAATTCGTGTGAACCGGTACCACCAATAGAGCCGGTGTCGGCGGCAACAGCACGGAAGCGCAGGCCCAGACGTGTGAAGATGCGGCTATAGGTGTCGTACATCACGCGGTATTCGCGTTGCAGGTCTTCAAAGCTGGTGTGAAAGGAGTAACCGTCCTTCATCAGGAACTCGCGGCCGCGCATCACGCCGAAGCGCGGGCGGATCTCGTCGCGGAATTTGTTCTGGATCTGATACAAATGAATCGGCAGCTGGCGATAGCTCTTAATTTCCTTGCGGACGAAATCGGTGACCACTTCTTCGTGCGTTGGACCGATCACGAAGTCGCGCTGGTGGCGATCCTTGAAACGCAGTAGCTCGGGGCCATACTGCTCGCCGCGGCCGGACTCTTGCCATAATTCAAAGGGTTGCACAGCTGGCATGAGCATTTCTAGTGCGCCGGCGCGGTTCATTTCATCGCGGATAATGGCTTCAACCTTGCGCAGTGTGCGCAGACCCATCGGGCTCCAGGTATAGACGCCCGAGGCCAGGCGGCGGATCAAACCGGCGCGCAGCATCAGCTTCTGGCTGATGACGTCGGCGTCAGACGGGGCTTCTTTAAGCGTGGTGATGAGAAACTGGGAAGAGCGCATAGTGAACCCTGATAAGGCATCAGCGCGGGGCACTCACCCGGAAGTCAGGTGCCGCGGCCAATGAAATAAAGCGGAAAAACGGCATTCTAACGGATGCCGGCTTTCGTCTGGGTGCCGGATGTGCCAGAATCAGGGCAATTTCAAATTTACGCAGGTGATTTATGCTAGATCGTGAAGGCTATCGCCCCAACGTCGGCATCATTCTCTGCAATGCACGTAACGAAGTCTTCTGGGGCAAGCGGGTCAGGGAGCATGCCTGGCAGTTTCCGCAGGGTGGTATCAAGCGCGGAGAGTCTCCCGAAGAAGCCATGTACCGTGAATTGCATGAGGAGGTGGGGCTTGCGGCCGAGCACGTCAAGATTCTCGGCCGTACGCGGGACTGGTTGCGCTATGAAGTGCCGGAACAGTGGATTCGTCGGGAGTGGCGTGGCAATTACAAGGGCCAGAAGCAGATCTGGTACCTGTTACGTCTGACCGGCGGGGATCATCACGTGCAGTTGCGGGCGACGTCACACCCGGAATTCGATGCATGGCGCTGGAGCCAGTACTGGGTGCCGTTAGACGCGGTGGTTGAGTTCAAGCGCAATGTCTACCAGTTGGCCCTGGGCGAGCTGGAACCGTTCCTGAATGCGGACCGGTTGCGTCATCCGGCATTGGGGCGTCGTGGTCGCCGCCTACCGCAACACGGTCACAAATCGGATGGTGCAGTCCCTATAGTGGACGTGAGTGATTCCGCCAAAGCGGAGGGCGGTGTATGACTCGGTTTGAAGCCCTGGTTCGCTGCTGTGTAGGGTCGCTCGCGAGTTTCATGCTAATGGGGGGGTCTCAGGCAGCCGTCGAGTGTGACACCCGTAAATACTACGAGTGCTACGACTACCAGGAATCCGAAGAAGACAAGAAGGTCTGGCAGGAAGAGAAGTACACGCTGCCAGCCGCTCCCGACAAGGACAAACTGTTGCCTTTCGAGGTCAATGTGTCCAACGCCAACCGTTTTTTTGTGGATCCGTCCAGTGTATCCGTCGGCGCGGATGGCGTGGTGCGCTATACCGTGGTCATCGAGTCTGACGGTGGTGCACGCACGATTAATTACGAGGGTTTGCGCTGCAAAACCCGTGAGCGCCGTCTTTATGCCTTCGGGCAGCCGGATGGCAGCTGGGTTGAAAGCAAAGGGTCTTCCTGGATTCTGATGCAGAAGCAGCAGCATAAGATGCACAACGGCTATCCGGCTGTGCTGGCCTATGAGTATTTTTGTATCGAGATGGAACCGCCGCAGAGTGCAGAAGTCGCCATTGAGCGTCTAAAAACCGGTCCGGCTACAACCTCACTAAGGTGACACGATGAACATAGATACCCTGATCATTGAAACGGATAAGGTCCTGCGGACCCTGTTTGCGTTACAGCGCAGTGTGCGACCACATCCCGATGCCGGCTTGCCGGAAGCGGATCTGTCCGAAGCCGAGCGTCGACACGTCGCGGGCCTGATGCGCGTAAACCACAGCGGTGAGGTCTGCGCCCAAGCGTTGTATCAGGGGCAGGCGCTGACCTCGCGAGACCCGGCAGTGCGTGATGCCTTGCGTGAGGCAGCTCATGAAGAGGTCGAACATCTGGCCTGGACAGAGCAACGACTGAAAGAGTTAGGTAGTCATACGAGCTGGCTGAACCCGCTCTGGTATGCCGGTTCGCTGACGATGGGTGTGATTGCGGGCAAGTTGGGCGACCGCTGGAATCTTGGCTTCTTAGCAGAAACCGAAAAGCAGGTCACGGCGCATCTGGAAAGCCATCTAGCGCGTTTGCCGGAAGCCGATGCCAAGAGCGCAGCCATCATTGGGCAGATGGCGATGGATGAAACCTCGCATGCGCAGACGGCAGAAGCCCTGGGGGCCGCCCAGTTTCCGCCCCTGGTGAAGCAGATGATGCAGCAGACCGCCAAGGTGATGACCGGGCTGTCCTATCGGATTTAAGCCGCGGCTGCGTCTCGGAGATCCAGGTCCCAGGTGATCTCGGCAGTGGCCCCCAGCATGGCGGTTGCCGAGCAGTACTTGTCTTTGGACAGGGTAATGGCGCGTTCCACGGCATCGCGCTTGAGCTGGTTGCCCGTCACAATGTAGTGCAGATGCAGCTTGGTAAACACCTTGGGCTCGGTTTCGGCCCGCTCGGCGCTCATTTCAACCTGGCAACCCGTTACCGGGTGGCGACCGCGCTGAAGAATCAGCACCACATCAAAGGCCGTACAGCCACCCGCGCCAGCCAGCATCATTTCCATCGGGCGTGGCCCGAGGTTGCGACCACCCAGGTCAGGCGGCCCGTCCATCGTGACCTGGTGGCCGCTGCCCGTTTCGGCAACAAAAGTCATATGATCAGTCCAGGTGACGCGGCATTCCATGGCGGGCTCCGGTAAGCGTAAGAAAAGTTGAGGGCAGAATTGTAAATGGGGTGGGGCAGTTTGTGCGGCCGATGATGGCTTTCCATGAGACGTACGCGTTGTTGCGACGCAACATTTTATGGGGCCTGCATCTTGCTGTTGCTGTCAGATGAAAGTTACTCATTGACGAATAAATAAATAAAACCTTTTAATTTCAAGGGACTAAAATTTTTACGGTGCTCACGTATGATGCAACGTCAGGGGATTGAATCGACGCGTGAATTATTTTTGCGGTGCAAGAAAAGCCTTGCAATTTTAGAGATTTATCGCTACATTGATCTTGTGGCACAGATAGTAGTCTTATCTGTCAGATTGTCTCCTCCACCCTCCTCCTTTGGTGTGGATTTACGCGGAATCGCTCGTGTGGTTCCGCGTTTTTTTTTGGTCATTGCCTCCTGGCGGGCGCGCTATGGGCCGCTACGAGTTTATCGACCCAGCGCAAGCTAGACCGAAAGGGCGTAGTAACAACACTTGCAGCCGATCTGCAGGATAAAGTTGGAAAACGCTTGACTTGGTTTTGAGACTGTTGCTAGAATCCACGTTTTTCCAAATTCCGCGCCGTCTCTGGCGCCACGGAAGTGCATAAAATGAAGACCTTTTCCGCCAAGCCGCATGAAGTCCAGCGCGACTGGTTCGTCGTTGACGCCACGGACAAAGTCCTGGGCCGCGTTGCCAGCGAAGTCGCACGCCGCCTGCGTGGCAAGCATAAGCCTGAATACACACCGCACGTTGATACGGGCGATTTCATCGTTGTTGTCAACGTTGAAAAGCTCCGCGTGACCGGTAACAAGGCTGAAGACAAGAAATACTTCCGCCACTCGGGTTACCCGGGCGGTATCTACGAAACGACATTTGGCAAGATGCAACAGCGTTTCCCGGAGCGTGCTCTGGAAAAAGCAGTTAAGGGCATGCTGCCGAAGGGTCCGCTGGGCTACGCCATGATCAAGAAGCTCAAGTGCTACGCCGGTGGTGTTCATCCGCACACCGCACAGCAACCCAAGTCGCTGGAAATCTAAGAGGTCGTTATGGCAGAACAACAATACTACGGTACCGGTCGTCGCAAGAGCGCCGTTGCTCGTGTTTACCTGAAGCGTGGCAGTGGCAACATCGTTGTTAACGGCAAGCCGGTTGATATTTTCTTCTCGCGTGAAACGGGCCGTATGGTCGTCCGTCAGCCGCTGGAACTGGTTGAGCATGCTTCGACCTTTGACATCAACGTCAACGTGGTTGGCGGTGGTGAGTCGGGTCAAGCCGGTGCAGTTCGCCACGGTATTACCCGTGCACTGATTCAGTACGATGCCGAACTGAAGTCGGCCTTGTCGAAGGCTGGTTTCGTGACCCGCGATGCACGTGAAGTTGAGCGTAAGAAGGTCGGTTTGCACAGCGCCCGTCGCCGCAAGCAGTTCTCGAAGCGTTAATGTTTTATGTCATCCGGATGTTAAAATTCGGATGTCTGGCCAGTTAGCTCAGTTGGTAGAGCAGCGGATTGAAAATCCGCGTGTCCTTGGTTCGATTCCGAGACTGGCCACCAGTCATACCCAAAACGCCGTGCCTAACCGCACGGCGTTTTGTTTTGTATGTGCATAAACGTGCAACAACACAACAACGCTGTTTTAACTTTGCACTGACGTTGTTTTTTGTTGCGAGGCACGTGTGATGCAACACGAAAACTTGCACCTGTTGCAGTTTGCACCGCAAACAACACAACAAATACGCCAACGTCTTGCACAACTTGCTACGGCAACGCCACCGTGTATGTATTTGCGTGATGGGAGGGTGTCCTGAATTTTGTGTAAACGGTCATTTGGCAGGAAACTGCCGTATTGCTGGAGTTTGATGAGAGCCAAGTTTGATTAGACCTATTGGCTCTGACACGCCACATAACAAAAGCCACCTTAGGGTGGTTTTTGTCATTCTGCGGTCTTAAAAAATACGCTCGACCTGGTCATTGCAACTGACGTAGACAGGGACGCCACGGCTGATGAAAAGACCGAGTGCTGGCGCAAAGGCTGGGGCTTTCCAGGCATTGCGATGCTCAGGGCGAACGTAGAGCACAATTTCGTTGCCCTCGCTAAGCGTGCCGACAACTACATGCGATTTGTCGGGTCGGGTTGCAGCGGGTAAGGGTTTGTCCATTTTCTGGGATCGTAGCCACAGGCATTCATAGACCCGGCAGGATTCTGGTCTGGTGTCATAGATGTCGCAACCTTTGCCCTTGTTGCAGTACTGGCACCAGGTATTGGCCGGTTTTTCCAGTTCCCGGACTTTCATGGCGTTGCAGCAGTATGTGCAGTTGCCGCAGTCGTTGGGGATTGCTTCGGGCGTATTCGTCATCGTTTTGGGCTTTGATAAGCGATAATCTGAAATCGTTGATTGAGAGTGTATCTGACATGCGCATTCGGTTTGATGTTGCCGCTGTTTTTCTGAGCTTAACGGTTGTGGTTTCGCTGGCCCATGCCCAGTTGCCTTCCCTGTTGCCGGTCAAGCCGGCTACTCAGGCAGCGCCTGCCCCCAAGGAGGTGGAGACTGACCCCAAGCAGGATCTCGCTGCGGCCGAAGCGCGTCTGGCCGATGCCCGTGCCGCGGTGGTGCGGCTGCAGGGCGAGTTGGGCAAACCGGGTCTCGCGGCGGGGCTACGCCAGGAGTTGCTACAGCAATTCAATTTGCGTCAGACCTTGGCGGATCGCGATGCCGAACAAGTGGATTACCTGAAACGTATCGCGCTGAATGTTCAGAGAATTCAGGATGCCAAGCAACAACGTGACAATTGGTTGCCCCCTAGTGGTTCGCCCCCTTGGTCGGTGTTGGTAGGTGATGCTGTCCACAACGAAATGACGGTGCTGGAGTCTCGGATTGATCAGCTCTCAAATGAGATTGCCTCGGTGTCCAATCAGCTGGTGGGTCTCAGTCAGGAAAAAACGGCGGTTGCAACAAAGGTGCGCCAGCTTCAGGAAAGTGCGGCCAATGCATCGGATGCTGACCGACAGCAACTGGAATTGTTGCAAAGTCGGCTGGCGCTGACGAGTGCTGTCCTGCTCCGGACCGATCTGGAGCGGCGCTTTAAGGAAAGCGAGCGAACCCTACAGGACATCCGGCTGGAAACGGTGAAGAAAACCTGGCAGTACTATGACGGGCGTTTCGCCTTGTCTCCGGAGGTGTTGGCCAGTGCGAAAGCGGAGCTGCAGTCACTGATTGATGGTAATCGCGACCTGGAGCTCAAGGCTCTGAATACGTCTGAAGCTGCAGCAGTGCGGCTGACGAAAGCCCAGAATGCCTTTGCGGCGCTCGATCAGGCTAAAGTGCCTGCTGCGCAGCGGGCACGGGCTAAGGCCGAGCTGGATGTTGCCCAGGCAGAAGATGCGGCAGCCCGTTCTCAAGTCGACCTTTTGCGCAACCTGATTGAAATCGGTGGCTATGGTCTGCAGGTTTGGGATGCGCGTGCTGAGATTTATGCAACACCCAGACCGAATGCAGCGCGGTTGGACGAAATTGCGCAGCGGGTACGCACGGGCCTGGTTCGGGTGCGTCAGGCACGCGATCTCTTGCGGCAGTCGTTAACGACCAAAGAGCAGGAAGCCTTTGATCTCCGTGAGGGCTTGCTCACATCAAAGTCTGCGCTCGATCAGAAGACCATGGCGGCGCGCCTAAAGGCGGCCACCGAACAAACCGATGACGCAAGGTTGGTGTTGGCGGCGTTGGATAAATTCGAACGTTATCTCATTGTCTTGCAGTCGGAATTGGGGGTTCACGCAGCAGAGCAGACGTGGGCTGAACGTATCGTGGGCTACGGGCAGCGTGCTGCGGCAATTGCCAAAACAATATGGAATTACGAGCTGTTTACGGTCGATGATATCGTGGTTGCGGATGGCAAAGAGATCAAAACCACCCGCAGCGTGACCGTGGGTAAGAGTATTGGTGCTATTGGTATCCTGGTGCTGGGTTTTGTGATGGTTTCTTGGCTGATCCGAGCCGTGATCGGGCTGGCGGAGCGCCGCATTGGTCTCAAAACATCGTCGGCAACCGTGATTCGCCGCTGGTTGACCCTGGTGTCTACCGCAACGTTGATCATTCTAAGTTTTAACCTCGTTCAAATACCGCTGAGCGTATTTGCCTTTCTGGGCGGTGCGTTGGCGATTGGTATCGGTTTTGGTACGCAGAACCTGCTCAAGAATCTGATCAGCGGCGTCATGTTGCTGATTGAACGTCCATTACGGATCGGTGATCTGGTGGAAATTGATGGCGTGCGCGGGCGAGTGACGTCCATCGGGATTCGTTTCTCGACGATCCATCAGTCGGATGGTATCGATACGCTGATCCCGAATAGCGAGCTGGTCGAGAAAAAGCTGACCAACTGGACTTTCAGCAACCCGGATATCCGGCGGGAAATTCGTGTGGGTGTGGCTTATGGGGCGGATCCGGTTCAGGTGAAAAATCTGATGCAGGGCGCAGCCATGGAGCACCCTGATGTGATGCGACATCCGGAGCCGATGGTGGTGCTGGATGATCTGGGTGATAACGCCTTGATCTTTACGCTTCGGTACTGGATCCGGATTGAGACGGGCACCGATGGCCGTCGCGTCGACAGCGATTTGCGCTGTGACATTCTGGAGAAGTTGAATGGTGCCGGCATTGATGTGCCTTATCCCCAGCGCGATGTAAGGCTTTCGGCTGCGACACCCGTGCCCGTGTCGATCGTGCCCACTTCGGGTGTCGAGGCTCCTGGGGCGTAAGGGATGTTGTGGTTTTTTTACAACGATCAGTAAATACTTACGGAATGATTAAAAGTGTAAGCCGTCTGTAAGCGTGGATTCGTACCCTTGCTCCACGCGCTAAATGTGTAATCCATTAGCGCATCCATAAAGAGGAGGAGTAATCCATGTTAGACCCCACAACCGCCAAGATCTTGGCAGACCCCAAGTTCAATGAAATGGTTTCGGTTCGGAACAGCTACAGCTGGATCTGCACCGTGCTCATGCTCATTGCCTACTTTGGCTTCATCCTGACCCTGGCCTTTGACAAGGCTATCTTCGCCCAGAAAATCGGTGACGGCGTCATGTCGCTCGGTGTGCCGGTGGGTCTCGGCGTGATTCTGTTCACGATTGCAATTACGACTGTCTACGTGCGCAAGGCCAACACGGAATTCGACGCACTGAAAGAGGCCGTACTGAAGGACGTGCAAAAATGACCAAAACTAACAAGACTCTTATTGCGCTGAGCGCACTCCTCGTGAGTGGTGCGGCTCTGGCTGCAGGTGCGGATTTGGGTAACACCGCCAAGCAAGCCACGAACTGGACCGCTATCGCCATGTTCGGCATCTTTGTTGCCTTCACCCTCTACATTACGAAGTGGGCTGCAGGTAAAACGAAGACGGCTGCGGACTTCTACACCGCCGGTGGTGGTATTACCGGTTTCCAGAACGGCCTGGCGATTGCTGGTGACTACATGTCGGCAGCCTCGTTCCTCGGTATTTCGGGCCTGGTGTTCGCTAACGGCTTTGACGGCCTGATCTTCTCGATCGGCTGGCTGGTCGGTTGGCCGATCATCACCTTCCTGCTGGCAGAGCGCCTGCGTAACCTCGGCAAGTTCACCTTCGCCGATGTGGTTGCCTTCCGCTTTGAGCAGACCCCGGTTCGCGTGTTTGCTGCTACGGGTACACTGGTGGTTGTGGCCTTCTACATGATTGCCCAGATGGTGGGTGCAGGTCAGCTCATCAAGGTGCTGTTCGGCCTCGAGTACACCTACGCTGTGATCCTGGTGGGTATCATCATGTGTCTGTACGTGTTGTTCGGTGGTATGACCGCAACGACCTGGGTGCAGGTGATCAAGGCTGTGATGCTGCTGTCGGGTGCAACCTTCATGGCCGTTGCCGTGCTGTTCGCCTTCGGTTTCAGCCCGGAAGCCCTGTTTGCCAAGGCTGTTGAAGTTCACAGCAAGCACGACGCCATCATGTCGCCGGGTGCGCTGATCAAGGATCCGATCTCGGCCATCTCGATTGGTATGGCACTGATGTTCGGTACGGCTGGTCTGCCGCACATCCTGATGCGCTTCTTCACCGTGCCGAACGCCAAGGAAGCCCGTAAGTCGGTTGCCTGGGCAACGACCTGGATCGGTTACTTCTACATCCTGACCTTCATCATCGGTTTCGGCGCGATCGTGTTCCTGATTCAGGATCCGGCTGCGTACTACGTCGATGGCGATCTGGCCAAGGGTCTGAAGGGCGGCGGCAACATGGCTGCTATCCACCTGTCGAACGCTGTGGGTGGTGACTTGTTCCTGGGCTTCATCTCGGCGGTGGCTTTCGCAACCATTCTGGCTGTGGTGGCTGGTCTGACGCTGGCCGGTGCTTCGGCCGTGTCGCATGACCTGTACGCGACCGTTGTTAAGAAGGGTATGGCTGATCAGGCTGCCGAAATGCGCGTGTCGAAGATCACCACGCTGTTACTGGCTGGTCTGGCAATCATCCTGGGCATTATGTTTGAAAAGCAGAACGTGGCTTACATGGTCATGCTGGCCTTCGCCATCGCTTGTTCGGCCAACTTCCCGGTGCTGCTGATGTCGGTCATGTGGAAAGACTGTACGACCAAGGGTGCCGTGGTTGGTGGCTTCGTGGGTCTGCTGGCTTCGGCTGGTCTGACCATCCTGTCGCCGGCTGTGTATGAAGCGGTGATGGGCAATGCCAAGGGTAGTGCACCGTTCCCGTACGGTTCGCCGGCCCTGTTCTCGATGACGGCTGCATTTGCCACCATCTGGCTTGTGTCGAAAATGGACGGCAGCGCGCGTGCCAAGATCGACCGCGAAGGTTATCCGGCACAGTTTGTTCGTTCGGAAACCGGTATCGGTGCTGCTGGTGCCTCTGGCCACTAAGTAGTTCGATTCCAGCCACCTTGTGTGGCACGAAAGACCCGGGCTGTGGCCCGGGTCTTTTTTTTGTCTGTGAGATTTAGCGCCAATGCCTTGCTGCAAGCGGCTGTCAGGGCTGCGGATGCTATAATTTACAATTGATAATATCGACCTTTCCGGGATCTATGCCGCTTCATCTCATCGGACTTAACCACCACACCGCGCCATTGGCGATTCGGGAGCGGGTGGCGATTGCGGCCGAAGCGGTGGGTTCTGCGCTGGTGACGCTGCGTCAATCGGGTGCGGTCGATGAAGCGGCCATTCTCTCTACGTGTAACCGCACAGAGCTTTATGTGTCGGGTGAGCATGCCGATGACGTGCTGGGTTGGTGGATGCGGCATGCGGGTATGTCGCTGGATGAAGCACGCCCCTACCTCTATCTCCATACCGAACAGGATGCCGTGCGGCAGGCGTTACGGGTTGCCGCCGGGTTGGATTCGATGGTCCTCGGAGAGCCCCAGATTCTTGGACAGATGAAGGACGCCGTTCGAACAGCCGACCAGGTCGGTGCCCTCGGTAGCCATCTGCACCGTCTGTTTCAGCATGCCTTTGCGGTCGCTAAGGAAATTAGAAGCACCACCGGGATCGGTGAAAGCGTTGTCTCGATGGCGGCTGCTTCAGTGAAGCTGGCCGAGCGCATCTTTGATGAGCTGAGCGAACAGTCGGTGCTGTTTGTTGGCGCGGGTGACATGGTGGAACTGTGTGCCACGCATTTTGCAGCCTGCAAGCCAAAGCGTCTCGTGGTCGCCAACCGGACGGTAGAGCGGGCGAGTACGCTGGCGCAACAGATTCATGGTGAGGCGATCCGTTTGACTCAGGTCGCCGATATGTTGCCCCAGTTTGACGTGGTGGTGTCCTGCACGGCCAGCTCCCTGCCCATTATCGGGTTGGGTATGGTGGAACGCGCTATTAAGGCGCGCCGTCATCGTCCGATGTTCATGGTCGATCTGGCGGTGCCGAGAGATATCGAACCGGAAGTCGCCGATCTGGATGACGTGTTTCTGTATACCGTCGACGATCTGGCCAGTGTGGTGCAAAGCGGCGTTGCTTCGCGACAGGCGGCGGTTGTTGAAGCTGAATCCATTATCGCTGCCCGCTTAGGGGATTTTCTGGATTGGCATGCGCGTCGCGCCCATGTGCCTGTGATTCAGGCATTTCGTGATGGTGCCAATCAGTTGCGATCTCAGGAGCTGGCGCTGGCGCGCAAGCGCTTGCAGCGGGGCGAGTCTGCCGACCAGGTGCTGGAGCAGATGGCGACACGCCTGACCAATAAGTTTCTGCATGGGCCGTTGTCGGCGATCAATAAGGCCTCACCAACAGATCGTGAGCCACTGCAGGTGGCCATGCGCCAGTTTATGGCCGGCTGGGAGGCGGGCGAATGACGCTCTGGCTGCTGACCTATGTCCTATTGGGCCTGGGCTCCGGTTTTGTTGCCGGACTGTTTGGTGTGGGTGGTGGCCTCACCATCGTGCCAATTCTGTTGCTGCTGTTTCAGGCGCAGGGTTTTGCCGATGCTCAGATCATGCATCTGGCCCTAGGGACAGCCATGGCGACCATCGTGGTGACCTCGATTTCGAGTATGCGGGCGCACCACCAGCAAGGTGGCGTACGCTGGGATGTCTTCCTTGGTATGGCGCCGGGCCTGGTCGCGGGGACGCTCATAGGTAGTCTATTTGCCAGTCGGGTGCCAACGGATGCGATGGCCACGGTTTTTACACTGATCGTTTACTGGGCATCGCTGCAGATGCTGCTGGATATCAAACCCAAACCGACACGCCAGTTGCCGGGAAGATCGGGTTTGATGGGCGTTGGTGGATTGATCGGTGGGGTATCGAGCCTCGTAGCGGCGGGCGGTGGTTTTCTATCCGTACCATTCATGGTGATGTGTAATGTGCCGATCCGCCAGGCAGTAGGTACATCGGCTGCCCTGGGTTTTCCGATTGCCGCAGCGGGCGTGATTGGTTATATCGTGGGTGGGTGGTCTCTGACCGATTTGCCGGGGCCGCATCTGGGATTTGTGTATCTGCCGGCATTTTTCGGGGTAGTGGTTTCCACGATTTTTATGGCACCCGTGGGTGCCCGCGTGGCACACCGCCTGCCGGTCAAACAGCTCAAACGGACTTTTGGCGTGATGTTGGCACTGCTTGCCAGCAAAATGCTCTGGAATTTACTGGCCTGATACCGTTTGAAGCAGCCTGCTAGGCGGTACAATATCGGCCTGATGCGGGTGTGGTGAAATTGGTAAACACAGCAGACTTAAAATCTGCCGGCGAAAGCCTTGCCGGTTCAAGTCCGGCCATCCGCACCATTTCTTTGACACCCGCCATGAAACCCAGTCTTCTCGATAAACTTCGCCAACTGGCTGATCGCCTGCAAGCACTGGATCTGCGTTTGAGCGAGCCGGGTGTCCACGATGATCTGGATGATTTCCGCCGGATCTCCAAAGAGCGCGCCGAGATTGAACCGGTTGTCGTGCTCTACGAAAGCTATTGCCAGCGATTGAATGATCTGGCGGCGGCAGAAGCGATGCTGGCCGACCCGGATATGAAAAGTCTGGCGCAAGAGGAAATAGCGGCAGTCAAAGCCGAATTGCCCGAGTTCGAACGGCAGTTACAAACCTTGCTCTTGCCGCGTGACCCTAGCGACGATAAGAACGTCATTGTAGAAATCCGTGCTGGTACGGGGGGCGATGAGTCGGCCCTCTTCGCGGGCGATCTGTTCCGTATGTATAGCCGTTATGCTGAGCGTCGCCGGTGGCAGACCGAGGTAATTTCGGCCAGTGAATCCGACCTGGGTGGCTATAAGGAAATCATCTTCCGTGTGGTCGGACAGGGCGCCTATTCGGTGCTGAAGTTCGAGTCTGGCGGTCATCGCGTGCAACGGGTGCCCGAGACCGAAACGCAGGGGCGCGTTCACACCTCCGCCTGTACCGTCGCCGTGATGCCAGAAGCCGATGCGCTGGAGGCTGTGACCATTAACCCAGCCGAACTGCGTATCGATACCTTCCGCGCCTCCGGGGCCGGTGGTCAGCACATTAACAAAACTGATTCGGCGGTGCGTATTACCCACTTGCCTACGGGTACCGTGGTGGAGTGCCAGGATGGCCGTTCGCAGCACCAGAACCGGGATCAGGCGATGCGGGTGCTGGTGGCAAGAATCGAGGACCAACGTCGACGCGAACAGCATGCCAAGGAAGCGGCGACCCGCAAGAGCCTGATTGGCAGTGGGGATCGTTCCGAACGTATCCGTACCTATAATTTCCCGCAGGGCCGGATGACCGACCATCGCATTAACCTGACGCTCTATAAGCTGGCGTATCTGATGGATGGTGATATGGATGAGCTGACCGGTGGTTTGGCCGCTGAGCATCAGGCCGAGCAGCTGGCAGCGTTAGCCGAGCAGGACTGATCCGTGTGGACGCGCAGCCACGCTTAACCCGTGCTGCCGCCCTGCAGTGGGCTCGGCAGCATATTGATCGCCTGGATGCCCGGTTATTGCTGGAGTTTGTCTGTCAGTGCCGCCAGGCGGCGCTGATTGCAGATCCGGACGTGTTGCTGGTACCGGCGCAGAGGCAGCATTATCAAGCCCTGGTGATGCGCCGCGCTGCCGGAGAGCCGTTCGCCTATCTGGTGGGTGAAGCGGGTTTTTACGGATTAAATCTGGCGGTGACGCCAGACGTGCTGGTGCCGCGCCCCGAAACCGAAGATCTGGTGGCTTGGGCGCTGGAGGTGCTGCATGGCAAATCTGCACCGCAGATTGCTGATCTGGGTACGGGCAGTGGTGCCATTGCGCTGGCCTTGGCCAGAGCCCGCCCGGATGCCCGGATTCTGGCGGTGGATATTTCTCCGGCGGCCCTATCGGTAGCGACCGTTAATCGGGATCGTCTGGGTTTAAACAACGTTGATCTGTGTTGTGCCAGCTGGTTTGACGGCTGGGTTGTACCGGAAGGGCTGGATCTGATCGTGAGTAATCCGCCCTATATTCCGGCAACTGACCCGCATCTGGGGGGAGATGGCGTCCGTTATGAGCCGCTGCTGGCGCTGACAGATGGCGCGGATGGTTTAAGCGCCTACCGTGCCCTCGCTGCTGGGGTAGCATCGCATCTGAAACCCGGTGGCTGGTTGCTGGTGGAGCATGGTCATGATCAGTCGGCCGAGGTCGCCAGCCTTTGGCACGCGGCAGGACTGGACCCGGTGATGGCCCGGCAGGATCTGAGTGGTAATCCGCGCATGACGGCGGGTCAGCGGCCGGAGGCATCGACCTGATGCGATGGGTGTCCCGGCTCTGGCGATCGTGGCCATTAAGCTTGCGCTGGGCGGTGGCTTTGTCCGTGGCCTTGCATCTGCTCATCATCTTGCCCTTGGGGCTCTGGCTGTATGCCACGCCCGTGGCGATGCCCCAGGCACCGCTGTCGGCTGTATTGCGTGGTCCGGGCGATGTAGTGCATCAGGCGAGCCGGGAAGCGCAACGGGCGTTGCCCTTGTCAGCTGGCTCACAGACAAAACCGATCCTGCCCAAGCAGGATAGCCTGCCACGTCAGTCTAAAGAGGCGGCGCGGGCGGCCAACCAGCCCCAGACTCAGGCACCGATGCCCATCGGCGTGGCCCAGGGGGATCCGTCCGTCATGCCCAATGCGGCTTCCAGAGCAGGGGTACAGGGTGGGGCGCCGGAGTCGGCGCGCGAAGGGGTTGATGCCGATGCGTTGCAACGTTATCGTCTGGCGCTCGGCATGGAAGCCCGTAAAGCACGGCGATATCCTGAAGTGTCTCGAGCCCGGGGGCACGAAGGGCTGTGTGAAGTGATCGTGGTCCTTACCCGAACCGGTGGCCCGCCAGTCGTGATGCCGGGCAAGAGTAGCGGTTCCCCGACCCTTGATGAGGCGGCGTTGACCATGGCCCGTGTGGCGGTCGAGCGCACGCCAGTGCCAACGGAATTGCAAGGACGGAATCTGAAGATTCCACTGCGCATCCGTTTTACCCTGGATGACTTCTGATATCTGTGTGTTTTTTGCCCCACATCAAAAAACGGGGGTTGAAAGCACCGGCTGTGCCCTGACTTAGGGCGTCAAAGTGTTATAATTCATTGATTTCATTCATCAGGTAGACTTTCGCCCATGAATTGTGCTGTTGCAGCACTGCGGTCTTGATATCGTCGTTAAGCCGCCTGTTTCGTTTCTAGGAGAGCCCATACATGTTCAACGGACTGATCGATCTGCCTTGGTGGGGTTATGTGGTTTACACCCTGATCGTGACGCACATCACGATTGCTGGTGTGACGATTTATCTGCATCGCCATTCGGCGCACCGTGCGCTGGAATTACACCCCGTCGTGTCGCATTTCTTCCGTTTCTGGCTGTGGCTAACCACAGGTATGGTGACTAAACAGTGGACGGCGATTCACCGTAAGCACCATGCCAAGTGTGAAACGCCGGAAGACCCGCATAGCCCGCAGATTTTCGGTCTGCGCAAGGTGCTGTGGCAGGGTGCGGAGCTGTATCGTGCCGAATCGAAGAATGACGAAACCATGAAGCGTTATGGTGCCGGTACGCCGGATGACTGGATGGAGCGTCATGTCTACAGCCACTCGGTTGTTGGTGTGTCGATTCTGATGATCTTCAACATCATCATGTTTGGTCCGATCGGCCTGACGATCTGGGCGGTGCAAATGGTCTGGATCCCGTTCTGGGCGGCAGGCGTGGTGAACGGCGTCGGCCACTTCTATGGTTATCGTAATTTCACCTGCCCGGATGCTTCGACCAATCTGTTCCCGTGGGGCATCATCATCGGTGGCGAAGAGCTGCATAACAACCATCATGCATTCGGGACGTCGGCCAAGCTGTCGAACAAGTGGTATGAGTTCGATATCGGCTGGTTGTACATCCGTACGATGGAAATGCTGGGTCTGGCCAAGGTCAAGAAAGTGGCCCCGCGTCCGAAGCTCGGCAAGGAAGCGACTGTGGTGAATGCCGAAACGCTCGATGCGGTGATTACGCATCGCTTTGATCTGATGACCCGTTATGGCAAGGCGATCCGCCATGAGTTTGCTCGGACTCTGGAGCATCACAAGCATGATCACGCCCTGGCCGACAAGAAGACCTTGCGCCAGGCATCCCGCTGGGTGGCCGGCGATCTGCAACAGATGCCAGCTGAATTGCGTCAACCGGTGAATAGCGTTCTGGCAGAAAGCCCGGCACTCAGTCAGCTGTGTACGATGCGTACCCAGTTGGTGGCGATCTGGGAAAAGACCAACGCTTCGCGTGACCAGCTGGTACAAAGTCTGCAGGAGTGGTGCAAGCAGGCAGAAGCATCGGGTGTACGTGCACTGGAAGAGTTGTCGGTGCGTGTGCGCCGCTACGTGATTTAAGTTTCTAATGTTTCAGGAAACAACCGGCTGCGGCCGGTTGTTTTTTTTCAAGGTGTTTATATGAGTGATTTGCCGAGCCAGGAAACACTGGCCGATGTATCCCCCGCCGCAGTGCCGACAGCGGCTACCGGAGGCCAACGCGCCAAGAGTATTGGCCCGGAAGTGCAGCGGCGTCGAACCTTTGCCATTATTTCCCACCCGGATGCCGGTAAAACGACGCTGACAGAGAAGTTGCTGCTGTTCGCGGGTGCGATCCAGATTGCCGGTAGCGTGAAGGCACGTAAGGCCAGTCGTCATGCAACGTCGGACTGGATGGAAATTGAAAAGCAACGGGGCATTTCGGTGGCCAGCTCCGTGATGCAGATGGAGTATGGCGATTGCGTGATCAATCTGCTGGATACACCGGGTCACCAGGACTTTTCTGAAGACACCTATCGTGTGCTTACCGCCGTGGATGCGGCGCTGATGGTGATTGATGCCGGTAATGGCGTAGAACCGCAGACCTTGCGTCTGCTCGAAGTGTGTCGCGCCCGCAATACGCCGATCATTACCTTTATCAACAAGCTCGATAGCGAAGTGAAAGATCCGCTGGACCTGGTGGATGAAATTGAAAAGGTGCTCAAGCTGACGGTGGTGCCATTTACCTGGCCAGTCGGTATGGGTAAGCGCTTTGCGGGTGTGTATGACATCCGTAAAGACCAGATGCGTTTGTTCCGGTCCGGTAAAGATCGACTGGAGACTGAATCGGAAACGCTGCAAGGCTTCGAGCATCCACAACTGGCGGATCGCTTTGGCGCCGAGTTTGAACAGGCGCAACAGGAAGTGGAGCTGATTAGTGGCGCCTCGGAAGCGTTCGACAAAGAGGCGTTTCTCAATGGTCAGCAGACACCGCTGTTCTTTGGTTCGGCCATCAACAACTTCGGCGTGAAAGAAGTGCTCGACGCCTTGTCGGAGCTGGCGCCAGCTCCGAAGTCGCGAGCCGCGATTCAGCGGGTCGTCGATCCGGATGAGCAGGCTTTTTCTGGCGTAGTCTTCAAGGTGCAGGCCAACATGGACCCGGCGCATCGTGACCGCATTGCCTTTGTGCGTATCTGCTCCGGCAAGTTCACGCGCGGCATGCAGCTCAAGATTGGCCGGACAGGTAAGAGCATGCGCACAGCCAGTGCGATGTCCTTTCTGTCGCAGCGTCGCGAATTGCTCGAAGAGGCCTATGCGGGGGATATTATCGGTTTGCCTAACCATGGATTGCTGCAGCTCGGCGACACGCTGACCGAAGGCGAAAAACTGCAGTACACCGGTCTGCCCTTTTTTGCGCCGGAAATCTTTCAGGCCGTTGAAGTGGCCGACCCGATGCGGGCCAAACAGCTGCGCACCGGTCTCCAGCAGTTAGGGGAAGAGGGTGCCATTCAGGTGTTCCGCCCGCATGATGGCGGGG